>JBHIAW010000137.1:0-7885 GCA_046758765.1 bacterium | reverse complement strand
AAAAAAGAAGATAAAAGTCCGTGTCAGTCAGTGGCAATAGTCAGTGCAAGTCAGTGGCAATAGTCAGTGGCAAAAAGTATGGAGGAATGAATGAGTGAAGATAGAGTCATTTTGATAACAGGTTCATCAAGTGGACTTGGAGCAGCGTTGATTAAGAATTTTGCACAAAAGGAATTTGGGGTTGTTATAAATTACATTATTGAGGACGAAGCTAAAGAACTTTACCAGGAATTACTCAAGCAAACAGATGAATCCAAATTGATGAGGTACAAGGCGGACGTTGCAAATAGGGAACAGGTCAAGGCCATGTTCGACCGGGTCATTGAGAAGTTTGGCAGAGTTGACATCCTGATCAATTGTGCTGGCATCAATCGAGACGCCCCTTTTGTGGAATTGACTGACGAACAGTGGGACTGCGTACTTTCGGCTCATTTAAAGGGACACTTCATTTGCAGTCAGGAGTATGTTTTTCATAATCCAGGTCGGGAGGGAGTGATTATCAATTTGGGGGCGGCATGCGGTCAAATCGGTCGAAAAAATGGCGCCAATTTTTGCAGTGCAAAAGCTGGCATCATTGCTCTGACGAAATGCATGGCTCTGGAGCTAGCCCCAAGAATACGCGTAAATTGTCTCATTCCCGGTTCAATCAAGACGCGTGAAGTAATTGAGCGATATAATCTGGAAACGAAGGAAGGGCTGGAAAAGGAACTGGCAACTTTGCCGATGGGACGATTGGGTGAGTTCGAGGATGTCATCCACATGGTCGAATGCATCATCGATGCAAAATTCACTACGGGTGTAAATTTCTACGTAAATGGTGGACAGTACATGCATTAAACGAATTGAAATATTTCGGAGCGAGGAACGATGAAAAGAACCTGGTTCGTTTTACTCTGTGCTTTAGTTATAATTGGGACATTCAGTTCCTGTCAATCCAATTCTCAAAAACAAGAAATTAATCTTAGCAACACTAAAGTCGCGTTTGAGTCATGGCGTGATGGCAACAGCGAAATTTACATCATGAATCCGGATGGCTCGGAGCAAACCCGCCTGACGAATAATCCAGCTTACGATGGGTATCCAA
The DNA here is from genome assembly GCA_046758765.1 of bacterium. Taxonomy (GTDB): domain Bacteria; phylum Zhuqueibacterota; class Zhuqueibacteria; order Oceanimicrobiales; family Oceanimicrobiaceae; genus JBHIAW01. The sequence continues at coordinate 6,801 of JBHIAW010000137.1, read as the reverse complement.
GATGGTCACCTGATGGTAAAAAAATTGCTTTTGTATCCGATCGCGATGGGAATCCTGAAATATATATTATGAACTCTAACGGTTCCAATCAGACAAGGCTTACGAATCATCCTGCTGAGGACATGTCACCAACCTGGTCTCCAGATGGTTCTATGATTGCGTTTAACACGAGAAGGTTTGAGGGCGGCGGTTCTGAGATTTTGAGACGCAATATTGAAGCTGGCCAAACCTGGGGCTTGAATCCAAGCAGGCTGACATTCTCTAAGCCGACTAATTCAGCCTTGGCAGATGATTTTATTTCCTGGTCGCCAGATGGTAAGCAGATCGCTTTTGAGTCAGACCGAGACCGAGATGATCCAGAAATCTATCTCATCAATGCAGTCGACGGCACAAATACCCAGAGATTGACGTTTACCCGAGCGCTTGATGAAGTTCCGTCATGGTCACCTGATAGTAAACAAATTCTGTTTTCTTCTGACAGGCATGCTGAACCCCACAATGGCAATTACGAAATATATATCATGAACCGGGACGGTTCTGATATGCGGCGATTGACTAATCTTCCTGGTCAGGATACCTACCCGTCGATGTCACCGGATGGTTCTATGATTGTCTTTGAATCATGGCAGCATGGCCATCCTGAAATCTATCGAATGAATGCTGATGGCTCCAATGTGGTCAGGCTTACGACGTATCAGGGCAAACAAGTAATCGGTGAAGAAGAATCTGGGGGGAACGGTAATCCGTCATGGTCGCCGTTTTTTAAATGAGTGTAAGCAATATGGGCCACTGACTTACACGAGATTTTAATACAGATTGGTTAGAATAAATCCTAACGCAGCGAGCTGTAATGTTGAAGTATGAATGAAATAGTTGATATAATTCATAATTGCTACATTGTCTCATTGTTACATTGTTATTAATCAAACAATTTAACAATAGAGCCATGAAACAGTAGAGCAATGAGAATTAAAAACAAAAATATTTGCAAAAAAACAAAGGTTTACGTGATAATAGAATAGTGGAATAGCAAATATGAAGAGAATAAAGAAACTAAAGATTACCATTTTGGGGATGCTTTTGGCAACTGCTTTTAATGTCTACGCCCAGGACAATCGCCTCAATGCAGGACAGGATTACAAAAACATTCTCCCCATGCGCCAGCGAGTGCAGATCATGGAAAAATGGTGGAAATGGAAACGACAGCATGTATTACCTAAAGTGATGCGTGAGCAGGGCGTTGACATGTGGATCATTCGCAATAACGAGGCGGATCTTTACTATAATAATGAGGGTCCCGTTTACACTTCGCTATTGCCAGCTAATTATGAAGGGATGACATTGCCCAGCCAGTATGCGCCGCCGGGTTCTCAGAGAATCCCCTTATTTATGTTGTTTTATGACACTGGAGATGAAATCGAATATGTGGAGCCGCGCAGCTACCAGCATATTACAGACCTGGTTGAAGAGCGGGACCCTCAAAAAATTGCCATCTCAGAGTTTCGAAATAAGGCAATGCTTACAGCCCTCAGCAAGAAATATGCAGAACGAACGATTTCTTCCTGGACCCTTGGTGTGCGCTGGCTGGAAACCATGTCTCCGGCTCAGATCACCGTGTATCGCTATGTTCAAGGTGTAGCCAATGACATCATCTCTGAAGGCTTTTCCAACGCGGTGGTCATTCCGGGTGTCACCACGACCGATGACCTCAACTGGTGGTTCAGACATAAGCTGCTCGAGTTGGATCTTGAAGTGGAAAACCACCCGACTGTGATTGTTAAGCGACGTCCTGCTAATATTAAGAAATATCAGAATATGGATCCACCCGAAAAGTTTCGTTATGGCCACACGGAAAACGGCATAAACGTAACGATTCAGCGTGGGGACATTATCAGTCTGGATTCGGATATCATGCTCCTCGGTTTGGTAACAGATTCCCATCAGCATGCTTATGTTTTGCAAAATGGGGAAACAGATGTGCCGCAGGAGTTGAAAGACGCCTTGAGAATTGTCAATGACATGCAGGATTTGTTTACAAAGGAATTCAAGGTAGGGCGGACAGGGAAAGAAATCGTTGCAGCGGCAGAGAAAATCAAAGCATTGCCGGGCGTTATCGAGACCGAGTTGGGGTTTCATCCGCCGCCGATGTTTATCCGGCGTTTTTTAAAGGGCGGGTATATGTTTTCGCATAAAACTTATGTTGCGGGCATGACTTCAGGTCCAGGTTATTATCCGACATCCATTGTCAGCAATGAGCATCGACTGCATCATGACACGCTCTATGCGTTTGAGCCACACACGCGGGTTGCTGTACCAGAATGGGGCGAGCGCGGGGTTGAGCTTGGCATTGGACAGATCGTTGCGTTCACGGAAGACGGACTTCGATATCTTGATAGGCCGCAAAAGACAGAGTGGCATGTGATTAAGTAAGTCTAATAAAAGGAGCTTGTATGAAATCATATTCATTTATATGGCTGATTCTCTTTAGTCTGTTAACCACTGCTTGTAAATCAAATGACGAACCTACCACAGGTTTTGATGTCTTCAGCAAGAAAGTAGATGTGTTTGGTGTTGTTGTTTATGCAACCGCAGATACGCCGGATGATAAAGTTTTACACGCGGCAGCCGTGTTAGCTGAATACTTGGATAATGATGAAGACGGGGTGCCCGACAATCAATATGTAGTAAATGAAATGGTAAGCAGAAACGCATCTCTTGTGATGTTTAAAGATGAAGATGCGGAGGCAAGAAGGCATTTCTTTGTGGGAGGATGGCATGAAGGCAGGGCTGTTCAGGACCTCTACGGAGCGGAGACCCATCCCAACGGAGCTGCTCGAGGTATATTTGATGCGTCACTTGAGGAAGTTCTGCATCTGGTTACGTTCGGCGGATATGCTTATACCTATCCCGATGTTTTTGGAGAAAGAAGCGGCACAGCCGTGGCGAAAGCTTTGGATATTGCCCGAGGAGGACATTTTGAGGAAGTTCCGGATCGGTACCCTGAAAATGCCTGGTTCACCTATTATGACGAAACGTGTGACTATTCCTGTCAAATTACTGAGTACATGTACTGGGCTTTGCCTTCCATACTTGGAGCGCAAGATTTTCCCGGCCGCTTGGAGAGGATACAAGAAGAATGGCGTCTGAATACAAGAGAAAAAGTTATGACAGGAGACCCGGCAATTTACACTCTGTTAACTGATCCGCAATATAAGTTTGCCACCGTTCTGCCAGATGGTAATTACACGGGCGGTGCGATAGAAATTCAGAAATTTTAGACTATGAAATGACTTTGCCGGGGACTCGCACGGACTTTTACAGACCTGGACAGTTGACTACCACAGATTTAGATTTTTGTTTAAGGGTTCTTCTTTAAAATTGGTCTTTGAAAGTCTGTGGTATTATTCAAGGAGGGAGTTTATGGTTGTCAGAAAAACTATTTTCTTTTCGAACATTATTTTTACTACCTTTTGCTTGATTTTTGTTCAAAACCTGCAGGCACAGAAACTTTCAGACAATATCTTAAATCATTTCCATTATCGTGAGATTGGGCCTACCCGCCAGGGCGGAAGGGTTGTCGCATTTGCAGTCTCTAAACAGGATCCTTATCTCTTCTTTGTTGGTGCGGGGCCCGGCGGTCTGTGGAAAACAGTGAACAATGGCCTTTCCTTCGAAGCGATTTTTGACCATGAAAACAGCTCCACAATCGGGGATGTTGCGGTTGCACCCTCTGATGATGAAATTGTCTGGGTTGGTACTGGAGAAGCTAACCTTAGAAACAGCACGTATCACGGTGATGGTGTTTACAAATCTACTGATGGCGGCCAAAGCTGGACAAATATGGGGCTGAAGGAATCTCATCATATCGGCCGAGTCCTTATTCATCCCACCAATCCGGCTATTGTTTATGTGGCGGCTCAGGGTCATTATTACACAGAAAATCCTGAACGCGGAGTATATAAGACAGCCAACGGCGGTAAAACCTGGACAAAATCGCTGGAAGTCATTGTTGACGGTCGATATGTTGGGGCCACCGACTTAGTCATGGACCCAGTAAATCCTGATGTACTCTACGCCACAACTTATGACCGAATTCGCCGGCCCTGGGGATTTACAGGCGCCGGAACGGGCAGCCGCATTTATAAGACCACAGATGGCGGTAAATCGTGGATAAAGCTGGAAAACGGACTTCCTGGCGGGTTTCTGGGCAAAATAGGTCTGGCAATCTATCCTAAAAACTCTGATATTTTATATGCAATTATTGAAGATGCAAACTCTCCGGGGGTGCCGGATAGCGTGCGGCAACAGGAACTGAATAATGGCAAACCAGCCGCAAAAGGAACCGTTGGGAATATTGTGTATCGAACAGATGATGCCGGAAAAGAATGGCGCCAGGTGAGTGAGGGCACGGTCGGTGGTCGCGGTAATTACTATGGTCAGATCGTGGTCGATCCCAATGATGCGGAGCATGTTTATGTAATGGGTACGCGTGTGAATGAATCGAATGATGGAGGTCGGACATGGAAGAAGGCCTTCCGTTACGGCGGCGATAACCATGTTCTCTGGATTGATCCAGACGACAGCAGACACATGTTGCTGGGTTATGACTATGGCATGGCAATCACATACGATTCGGGTGAACACTGGTACCATCCAGATGAACTGCCGATGGCGCAGCTCTATGCCATTGGCGTTGACATGGACTATCCATATAATGTCTATGGCGGCATGCAGGATTTCGGCTCCTGGAAGGGACCAAGCACAAAAAAAGGGCGATTTCCCATCCGCTTCGAAGATTGGGAACATATGCAAGGCGGAGACGGCTTTTACAACCTGGTCGATCCTACCAACAGTCGCTGGCTCTACAGCGAATCCCAGTTCGGTGATCTAGCACGAATCGATCAAAAAACGGGTGTTAGGAAGCGGATAGGCATCAAAGACCGACGGCGGTTTAGATTCAACTGGAACACACCAATCTTAATTTCACCCCATAACAGTAATGTGATTTACCAGGGCGCAAATGTAGTACTGCGTTCGCCTTCACGTGGTGAAAAATGGGAAGTAATCAGTCCTGACCTCACAAAAAACGACAGTACAAAATTTGGTGGCGTTGAAGTCCGATATTATGGCACCATTACCACACTCGATGAATCTCCCGTGAAGCAGGGAGTGATTTGGGTTGGTACAGATGATGGCAATGTTCAGTTCAGCCGGAATGGCGGTAAAACCTGGACGCTGTTAAATGCTCGTATCCCGAACAATCCGGAATATTGGGTCAGCCGGGTCATTGCTTCTCACCACGACTCGGCCACGGCTTATCTCACGTTCACCGGTCGGCATCGCACCGATTTCAGACCGTTTGTGTATAAAACCACCGATTACGGGCAAACCTGGACCTCGATTGCCAGTAATTTACCAAATGAAAGCGTCAATGTCATCCGGGAAGACCGTAAGAATCCCAACCTGCTGTTTGTCGGCACAGACAGAACCGTGTACGTGACGGTAGATGGCGGCAAGCATTGGTCAGAGCTCAAGAACAATCTTCCGACGATACCGATCAACGATCTGGTGATTCATCCACGGGAAAACGACCTTGTGGTCGGCACTTTTGGACGCGGTTTTTATATCACGGATATTTCTCCTTTACAGGAGATAACTCCCTATGTTCTGGCACAAGAGGCCTACTTGTTTGAAATTGAGCCGAAGGTGCAGTGGGTGATGCCCAGCCAGCCTGCTACAAGCGCGCAAAATTTTGCTGGCGAAAACGAACCGCATGGTGTTGTGGTGAATTACTATTTGAAGCAAAAGGTCAAAGGAGGGATCAAAATCGAAGTTTATGACAGAACCATCAAACTAAACGAAATCGCCGCCCCGGCTCAAGCTGGAATCAACAGCGTGCAATGGTATATGACGAAACGCAGAAAACGCACACCGAAGGAAATCGTGCAGTTAAAGGAAATGCTGGAAGGGATTAAAGATGAAGAAGACTTCTATGATTTTTACGATACCGTTGATTACTATCTTAACCCAGATGACGAGGTAAACGCACTCGGGCAGTCGCTGCATACCCGTGTACAGAATCCCGGTCCATTTGACAGAGAATGGCTCTACCAGCGTGTTCAACCTGGTGAGTACACAATAAAACTAATTAGTGATACCAAAGTCTTGGTTCGTAAGGTTCAAATCCTTCAAGATTATTGGTATGACAAAAAATATTAATGAAAAACTGATTGATTTAAATGACATGGAATTATTTTATCTTCAAAATTTGAGACATAAAGTGAAGGAACCGTTCGCAGACGAAACTGTGACTGCTTTATCTTTAACAAACAATTTTCCTACTCGCGAGGAGTTCTTTATGGCGATGGGGTGGAATCCGGAACCAACACTGAATTGATGTGATTTTTTAATTTCATGAGGTCATTCAACAAGTTGCGAGGTATACTATGAAACCGTTACGAAGATTTGCCCACGTTATGATGGCAACACTCTTGTTGTTTAGCTTGCCTGTATTCGGGCAAGACACGGACAGCCCTTCAAAGATAATTTTAACCAACTCCAATGTGATTGACTGCAGCGGGGCCGCTCCTAAAAAGAACATGACGGTAGTCATCACCGGTAATACTATTTCTGAAATCAGGCCTGGTCGCTATGACAAATCACTGGCAGATACGGATGTCCAGGTATTTGATCTTGCAAATGGCTATGTTCTTCCGGGTTTGTGGAACATGCACATGCATCTATCTGCGCTTCTGCCTGATCCAAACCACATTCAGGACAATGAGTCGGTTGCGTCGGCCG
>JBHIAW010000136.1:0-7892 GCA_046758765.1 bacterium | reverse complement strand
GTTTGGTTGACAGCCACAGAAACAAACAATTTTGGCTTTGACGTTGAGCGACGAATTCAAGGGGCTAACGAATGGACTAAGATCGCATTTCTTGCCGGTAGAGGAACTATCACAATTCCGGTACGATACGATTATTTTGATCGTAATTTGCAGGCAGGCACCTACGAATATCGACTGAGACAAGTCGATACGGATGGCTCTTTTGAATATCATGGTGTGGTTATCGCTGTTGTAGGATTACCACAGACATTTGCCCTGCATCAGAATTTCCCCAATCCATTTAATCCTTCCACAGAAATTCAATATGAATTACCCAGTCGGGTAGGAGAGTCCACTGGGAAAATGAATACCACATTGAAGATTTACAATTTGCTGGGACAAGAGGTTCGTACTTTACTGGATGAGCAACAGGCTCCCGGGTATTACAGAGCGATTTGGAATGGAAGAGATAATCTTGGACAACGGGTAACCTCCGGTGTTTATATTTATCGGCTGCAGGCTGGCGATTTTGTGGATGTCAAAAAAATGGTCTTAGTACAGTAGGCACAGGTGTTGTGATGCCATTTTTGTTTATTGAAAAGCCGTAGTATCTTACTGCGGCTTTTCTTTTATTTCATGTAAAAATTCATGAATAATCCAGGTCAAACCTAAAATCACTTAACCGATGGCTCGTTACACTCCTAAAATACCTGACTGGCCGGAAGATGATCGGCCCCGCGAGCGATTAATCAGGTTTGGCGCAGAGAAGTTGTCCGATGCTGAGATATTGGCCATTCTCCTGCGTGTGGGAAGTCAGCAAACCACCGCCATTGATTTAGCTCGCAATTTGATTAAGGAGTTTGGTGGATTCCGAGGCATGGATTCAATATCTGTTGCTGAGCTGTGCCAGGTCAATGGCATCGGTCCGGCGAAGGCCGCTCAGATCAAAGCGGCCCTGGAAGCGGGTAAACGGTTGGCTCTTGAGGACGCTAAAGTCAAAGATAAAGTTGAGAGCAGCGATGATGTTTACAAAATGGTCAATCCTCATCTTAGAAATTTAGGCCGCGAGGTGTTTAAGATTCTGCTTCTAACCAGCCGCAACAAGATAATTTCTGAAAGAACCATTTTTGAAGGCACTTTAACAGAGAGCTTTGTGAGCCCAAGGGAAGTTATTAAAGAAGCGGTTAACCAATCTGCGGCCGCCGTGGTTTTTGTTCACAATCATCCTTCGGGGAATCCAGAACCTAGTGAAGAAGATAAGCGGGTTACGCAGAAATTAAAAACCGCCTGTCAGATGGTTGGCATAAATGTTCTTGATCACATCATAATTGGAAGTAAAGGCTATTTCAGCTTTGCCGATTCTGGATTGATCTAACGGTATAAGGGAATATGGTATAAGGTATAAGGGATAAGCACTAGGTAAACTAACCTCTAAACCCTATACCTTTACGTCATAACTCCTCTAACAATTAGTTACTTATTGCACGTCTATGTTCAAACAAAGGAGAAAGTTGAATGAATCCCCCTAAAGCCGATGTTCCGTATGTTCCATCTGTAACAACGCTTTCTGAGTTTACGATTAAGGCGCTGCTTTTGGGTCTGGTTATGGCGGTCGTGCTTGGGGCGGCGAACGCCTATTTAGGGCTCAAAGCAGGCCTTACCATTTCCGCTACTTTTCCAGCAGCCGTCATTGCTATTGCCGCCTTTCGGTTGCCCTTTTTTAGGGGCAGCGTGCTGGAGCAAAACATTGCGCGCACCACCGCTTCTGTGGGAGAGGCCCTGGTAGCTGGCGCCATCTTCACCATTCCAGCTTTTGTGATGGTAGAGATGGACGGCAAGAAATTGTGGACGCACTTCAATTATTGGGAGACTTCCGCTATTCTTCTGGTGGGCGGCGTTTTGGGTATTCTTTTTGTAATCTTACTCAGAAAAACTCTAGTAGTGGACGCAGGACTGCCGTTTCCAGAAAGCTATGCCTGTTATGAGATTGTGCGGGCCGGGCAAAAAGGGGAAAGTGGCGCCAACTATGTTTTTAGTGCCATGGGCATGGGCGCGCTCATTGAGCTTTTGAAGAATAGTAACGGCATGGCAGTCTTTAGAGAGACCATCGAAGTCTTTATACAGTTTCCGAGATCTGTGATCCATCATTTTACAAGTTCACGGGAGGCTTTGGGCGACATAGCCCACTCAGGAGGATTGGCATTTGCAACCCCATTGGCTTCTCCTGCTTTAATGGGTGTGGGGTACATCATCGGACCGCGGCTGGCCGCCATTAACTTTTGTGGAGGTGTGCTGGCCTGGTTAGTCTTTATCCCTTTGTCCCTGTTCTTAAACCCCGAGTTAAGAAATCAACTTGCCATCGAAGGGGTCCCGGCACCTTGGGAGGACCTCACTTACACGATTTGGTACAATCAGATTCGCCCCATTGCAGTAGGAGCTATGCTAGTGGGTTCTTTATACACTTTGTGGGGATTGAGATATTCCATCATCTCTGCTTTCCAAGGGGCATTTAAAACTAAAAGTGAGAGCAGTGAATCTCAATTGAGAGAGAATCGATTGGTTAAAGATATTAATCTTAAGTGGATTATTTTATCAACGATAGCCTTGGTGGTGCCAATCACTTTGATTTATTACTATTTCAGTGCTAGTTTTTGGGGTGCGTTAGCAGCGGCTGCGATCATGACGGTTACCGGATTTCTTTTTGCTGGTGTTGGCGGCTGGTTGGTGGGGTTGGTTGGTGGCTCTAATCAACCAATTTCAGGTTTGGCCCTGTCAACTTTAGTTGTTGCCGCGATTGTCATGGTGGCCATGGGCGTGGTCGGATTAAATGGCGTGGCAGCAGTTTTAGCCGTGGCCGCCGTGGTTTGCTGTGCCACCGCTATGGCTGGCGACATGATTCAGGATTTGAAAGTGGGACAACTTCTGGGCGGCACACCCTGGAAAATGGAGGTAGCGGAAATCGTAAGTACGATTGGGGTCTCTTTTGTGTTAATATTTCCAATCATTATTCTACATGAAGGCAATATCGCTGCTGGTGGGATCGGCATCGGCGATACCCGACTTCCTGCGCCTCAGGCAGGTCTCATGGCTCAACTGGCTAAAGGAATTGTGGGGGGCGAGATGGCCTGGGGACTCATTTTGATCGGAATGTTTTTTTCGATAGCTTTAATTCTTGTGAAGGCCCCAGCCCCAATGCTTATTGCTGTTGGGATGTACCTGCCGTTTGAAACCACGTTCGCCATTTTTGTCGGCGGGTTGATTAAGTTGGCATCTGACAAAATAGTAGCTAGTCGGCAAATGCGGGAGGAACAAAAAATTCGAGTTGAAAATGTAGGGACTTTACTGGCCTCAGGATTTATTGCCGGAGAAGCCTTAACGGGCGTTCTACTGGCTGGGTTAGTCTTGGCCGGCGTGCCTTCAATTACTTATCTGCTTACCGGACAGAATGAGTTTGGCTTTGTTCATACTTTGGGCGGTTGGTTTTCTATTTTGATTTTTGGGATTGTGGCTTGGGGATTGCTCCGTATTCCATTGCGTTCTGTATTTAGGAGCGCGTGATCCAGGCGTAAAGCGAGCATCACACTTGAGACACCCACCGCTAACCCGGCGATCATATCAGGGAGCCAGTGGATCCCGAGAACAAAGGTAGAGAGAATTATGGTTACTCCCAGGGCAAGAACAGGGGTTCGTAGACGGACCTTAAAGATATAGCAGACCAAAATAAACACGACGGTCATGGATACATGAAAACTTGGAAAGCAGTTGTCCAGCCCACTTATGGGTCGAAGGGCTTCGATAAGGTTAGAAGTCCACTTGTCAGAGAGTAACATTGCTTGGGAGTCAGGGAAATACCAACGCTCTGGCACCGGGAAAAAAAGGAAAAAGGGCAGGCTTACCAAATAGTCAATAGTTAGGGCAAGGGAAAACACTCGATAAGGTGAAATATCCTTGCGCTTAATGAGGGAGAAGACGACCGCCAGGAAAAGCATGGGAAGGATGAAGAAGTACGAAATCGAATAGCCAATCACGGCCACATCATTTGTGACATCATGATACACGAAACTATAGTTACCCTCGAGGCCGTGAAACGCATAAGCTATCTTATATCCCATTTCCAACCCAAGGCCACTCCGATTTTTGAACCAAGTCTCCACGGTTGTCTCCAAATAATTGAAGACGAAGACTAATGCTAATAGAGAGCTCAATCCTATCTTATTCTTAAGCATCTAATCCCTCACAAGAGCAAATGTGCGGAAGTGTAGGCACAGATAACGAATCCCTTCTTTAGTACTGCAAGACCGCCGATTGATTTTGCCTAAGAGCCAGGCATCAATAGTATGGCCGCTGAGAGCATTGTGAAGGTCGGCGTCTGATGGGACGTTGAATTCTAAAATCAAGCCATTCACTGGTTCCTCCTCATCCTTGAGATGAAGATTGCCAGATAGTTTCTGTCTGTGAGTGAGAAGAAAGCGGTCCTCGCTTTTCTCTATGTTCCAGGTTTGCCGAAAGAAACTAATTTTGTGTAAACTCTCCTGCAGGACTTCATTGCAGTGCTTCGAGATCAAGGTCAGGAGAGCAGGATTTTCCGGCAGCAGCAGTCCACTCCCCTTCAGCTCCCCTTGGTTTGGGTCGCCCTTGAATTGATTGAGGAGGACCTGATAGGTCATTGTGTTCAAAGCATCCCATTCTAAGGGTCTTCCGATGAAACAGGAGAGCTGGCGTTTGACCACGAGAAATCTGATTAGAGTTCCGAGGCGTGAGGTGTCGCTGACTTTCGAAGGATCTGTGATCAATTCTACAGTTCGTTCAAGTTCAATTGTGCTGCCAAAGATATTCTTTAGAAAGGGTAGGTGTATGGCAATGGCACCGCGCTCTCGATAACGGCGTATTTTATCGAACTTTGGTTTCAGCCCACCGGCCTTGAGCTCGGTGATGAGTTCCTCTATTCGGGGGCGATTACACCAGAGAACATTGACCTCGGCAATCTGACGGTCTTGCCACGGTTGATGATAGTCCTCTACCATTTCCTGGCAGGTGCTTTGAAAAAGTTTGCCATTCATTGGCACTCTGTCAGATGCTATTTTTGATTTCCGGCGAACATCGAGTACCAAGCCAACAGCGGCCATAACCAGCAGGCCGACGAAGACAATGGTTAAGTATCGGAAAATGGCCCTTTCGTGCGAAGCTCGAACAAGGATCACCCTGTACATGATGTTGCTCATCGGATCAAAATCGAATTTAGTTCCGTCACTAGTCTTAGGGAATTTGGCATCGCTGAGTTGAAACTTATAAAAATCAGTTTCCTCAACCTTGGCAGCGAAATTTTCGCCTCCAATGTAAATATTTTTATCAGGATCTTTCCAGGTGATTTTCTGAACATAGACTTGAGCTCCTTGTGGCAGGGGGAAGGCCACATCCCGTATCACCTTCGGCGCTTTATCTTCGTAGGGCCAGATATAACGAATTCGGTGCATGCGAGAATGTATAAGGAAACCAATTCGCGTAGTGAGGTCTTCTGCGTTTTCAAAACTGATCTGAAATTCCTGGGGTTTAAGTTTTGCAACAGCTTTGATATCACTTGTGAGCTCAATGGCGCCATCGTGAATTAATTCTAATGTCCAGATCACATCAGGACTGCTCTTATGAAAATCTTGGTCATAAAGGATAAACTCCGTGCCAGAGAGTCGTACCGCTTGCCTCGCAGCTTCCAAATGCCAATCCTCTAACCCAAATTTTTTACTGCGAGCCTTTCGAATATCCACTGTCACCGGGGCTTGACGCTCCTTTGCTGCCCAGCGTAAATCTGCCAGTGCCTCACGTGCGGCGGTTGCCTCATCAGTCGCCGCGTTAAGATCCACCCAGGTTTTGAAATCACCGATATTGATATGATCCTGCTCATTATCAGTCATAGAGCGGATAGCATTACGGATAGCGTTCTTAATGCTCGCATCCAGGGATGTGGAACAAACAAGGAGGTCGTTGGGAAGCAAGGTAGCGAGCCTAATAAAATGTACCTTACTGCCGTAGTTATCATATTTTTCACCCTTTTCATAATCAATTTTTTTACCATCCCAGACGGCAGCGAGGTCTGCTTTGCCTTGCGCTACATATTCAAGCAATGTCGAGCTACTTCCTATGCCTTCCGGCTGTTCGCTGTGGATTGCGAATAGGTTCTCTGTAGCTTTCTCTATCGAAAAAATATTGCGGCTTCGAAAAAAGAGAGACGGGAGAAAATAGCTGGAAGTACTGAACTTACTATGGTAAATAAACTTGGCTGGTCTTTCCCGCTGCTGGATGTAACTTACCAAGTCGCTAGGGGTAGGTTTTGTTATTGCCAAATCGCTTTTCTTGACGACAAAATGAGCGGAATAAGTAGTCTTCCCGGTTTTGTGGCTCCTATAAGTCGCTAAGACCTCGAAGTCGGCTCCCAGCATTTCAGCAACAATATAGACATAGGGTGTGGTACGGGCCAAATAGAAAGCGTCTTTGCCCTTCCATTCCTCTAGTCTCGTGATGACGCTACCATAATCTAACGGTCGCCAGTCGAACTCTATGTTTGCCTTGCTTTCCAAATAGCGCATGAGTTTCTCATCCGCCTTGTCGTCAGTCTCATCATCCAGAAGATCGACACTGATAAACTCGACCGGTAATCTAGTTGGTTGTGCAAATGCTTGGGAGGATGTTAGAAGGACCGCAATTGCAATAATGAGTCTAAGAAGACTCCCTTTGGATTTGTTTGCCATTGACATGGTATCTTCCCTAACTCAAGTTAATCGAAATGATTAAACTAAACCATCGACATTGTTATCTTATACGTGACTATTCAGGCTGTCATTCTGCAAGAATCTTTTTTGAATCAATGTTTACTTAGTGCTAAGATTTACAAAGATTCCTACTGAATGACAGGGCAGCCTGAATAGTTACTCTTACATATTGATTAATTGAGCTGGCATTCTTATTTAATGTTCTCATGCGAAAGCATAATCTTAATGTTGCGAAATTTCAATATACAAAATAATAGTTCATTTCGCAAGAAATTATGTTTTTGCAAAAAAAGTTTCTTTCTGTTAGCGAACTATGTTATTCCAAGCTTCATTGTTCGATTGTTCCATTGTTCTATTGTTCGATTGTTGAGTCTGAGGAACGGTCGCGGCTAGTATGTATTCATATTTCCAAGAGTCCAACCATCTAACAACTGAGCTATTGTGAATGTCTCATATTTGCTCTCTGAATGTCTTTCCCGCATAGTGTAAGCGGGAATCCATCAATAACTTAGGCACAAGATTCCCGATAAAATCACTCGGGAATGACGATTTCGGTTCGATTTACATGACTTAATTGAATTTTACAATAGTCTTGTAACAATTCAACAATAGAACAATCCCCATTTATCATTCCGTGATATATAAAAGTTCTCTGCAAAAAAGCGACGATTTGATTGATAATATAGTGAACTTAGATTTAATGTCATAATTCTTTCAAATTCAATAATAATTACTTTGAATTTCTCTGATCTTTTTCTTAACTTTAACAAATTTAAGCGATGAAGTTTTTGCGAGCGCCCATGGTTGCTTTTGCATTCGTAAGAAGATGCTTCCAGCATGACAACTGAGGGCTGTTCTTAGAAGCCCCCACAATCCCGACAGTTACACGTCGGGATTGCTCTAAATGTCGGAAACGTTACTACCGTTACCTGAAAGTGCGATTTCGCAGTGTAATTCAGCTCGTCTCGATTGAGCTGCTTACATCAGCCGACTTTACCGCCTTGGTGGCCGGCATCGCAAACGAGGACGTGTTGCATTACAAGTTGAGCATTTCCTGAAAGATGTCGGAAACGTTACTACCGTTACCTGAAAGCGCGATTTCGCAGTGTAATTCAGCTCGTCTCGATTGAGCTGCTTACATCAGCCGAC
>JBHIAW010000135.1:0-8020 GCA_046758765.1 bacterium | reverse complement strand
ACTCTAAGCGAACAGTCAAAATTTGAAGGACTCGCCAATGAAATTTACCATCAAGTGCATCTACTTTATTACAAAGCTCAGAGTTTACACAATCAAAGAAAGATTTTACAGGCCAGCTTGAAGCGTTTGAATATTCAACTTGAACAGGTTAGAAACCTATATAACGCAGCTCAGGTGATGGCATTTGACACCCTGCAGGTTTACAACCAGACTTTATCCATAAAAATAGAGCTGGAAAACAATCAACTGGCCACGCGACTAACCAATCTTCAAATGGCGCGGCTTTTAGATCTAAGGGAAGTCAGACCAATTGCAGAGGAGCCATTGGAACGCCCATCGAGAGACGCAGTAGACCTAAAACAGCTAAAGGCTGAGGCACTTCAGAAGCGCCCTGAATTGAAAAGTGTTCGTCTGGCGCAACAAGGGACGCTAATCCAACAAAAGTTAGCTCGATCTAACTATTATCCTAACATTTTTGCCCAAGCAAATTTTCATTATGCGAAACCGGGTTTAGACCCCGTGGCCAACAATTGGATGGACTACTTTTCTGTAGGTGTAAACCTTCAGTGGAACTTGTGGCGGTGGCAAGGCGACCAGAAAAGAGTGGAAGAGTTTCAGGTAAAGTACACCCAACTCACGTTGGAGGAAAGAGAGCTTTTGAGAATGATCGAACACGAAGTCGAGGAGAGCTTCGAAAATTTGAATTTTAGCTTGCAGGAATTGCAGCTCGTTGAGGAGCTTCAGGCCCAGCAGGCCGAACGGTATCGAATCATATCGGTGCAGCATCAAAATGGTATCGCTTCTACCAATGAATTAGTTACCGCAGAAACAGACCTCACCAGAGCAGAGCTTCAAACTCAACAAGCCTTGATAAAATATTACATTTATTTGGCTGACTTAAAAAAGGCCGTTGGAATTATTTATGAGAATTTATAGCAAGAGAGGAGGGATGTGTTTGAAACAATTAGTGATTACATTAGTCCTAGTCGTCTTATCAGGATGTAGTCAAAATAATTCAGAAACATTTACCGCCAGTGGAATAGTAGAAGGAACCGCTGTTAAGGTGGCCGCTCAAACCGGAGGCTACATTTTGAAAGTTAATTTTGAAGAAGGGCAGGAGGTTGAACAGGGACGGGTCATTGCGGTTGTTGATACAGAGAAGCTGTTTTACCAATTAGAACAAATCGAGGCAGCGCTTGAGGAAGTGAAAGCGCAATACGAGATCAATTTGAATATCCTTGAGAAAGCAAAATTGGATTATGAGCATATCACAAAGAAATATAATCGCTATCAGGACCTTTATAAAAAGAAGTCGGCTTCGGAACAGGTCTTGGATGATTTAAAAAGTGCTTCTGACGCAGCTAAAACTCAATTGGAAAACGCCCAACAAAATTTAAAGCTGGTGGAAAGCAAACAAAATGGCTTGCAAGCCCAGCGCAAACTGCTGCAGCGACGAATAAGAGACGCAACCATCACCGCGCCACTTTCTGGAACAGTGACTACCAAATATTTTGAAGCTGGTGAAACGATTCCAACGGGTGCAGCGGTTGTTGAAATTATTGATTTAGAGAGAATGTGGACCAAGGTTTATGTTTCGGTGTTGCTATTACCTAAAATCAAAGTAGGTCAGGAAGTGGAAATTCGTATCGATGGCACCGCTCAAACTTTGACCGGCTACGTGAGTTGGATCAGTCCAAAGGCGGAATTTACCCCAAAAAATATCCTGACAAAAGAGAGCCGTACCTCGCGGGTGTATGCTGTTAAGGTGAATGTAAACAATCGTGATAAACTTCTAAAGCACGGCATGCCGGTGGAGATTGCGTTCCATTTTTGATTTGCACGATTTAAGTTCTTACCTCCATCCCGTTCATCTTGTTGATCCTGTCTAATACTTTGCCAAAAAAACAATTTGTTGCAAATTCGTAGTACAGAGGAAGCAAAGAAGAAAACAACAGTGGACGAGGATCTTTCAACGGAATGACAAGAGCACCCCACTGAAGTCTTAGCGACTTTTGCGCTGTCTGGCGTTCTTTGCGCTTAGAGAAGAGTTTATGATTGTTTTGCCCAAAATCGTTTTGGTTTTTTTGGCGACACCTGAATAGTTGAGAGAATTGTTAATCTGGTCGATGAAATTAAATGTTCATTCATATATGTTAAATTAACTATAAAGACGGAACTTATTTTGAGTCCAGCCATATTTTTTAGTGAAGTCCTAAAATGGAGTTTGGGTAGAAAGACAAGGATGAAAGGAGACGTTGACTATGGTAAAGTTCATCGTACTGGGTTTTGGATTGTTGGGGGTGATGATGGCTGCGTATTTTGAACTCCAGCCCGACATTATGCCAGTGGAAAATATGGCAGAGATTTGGGCGAAGTACGATGCCCGGATTCTGCGGGATAGCTGGGGTGTGCCGCATATCTTCGGTGTCACCGACGCCGACGTTGCTTACGGGCTGGCTTATGCCCATGCCGAGGATGACTTTGCTACCATTCAGAAATCTTTGCTGGCAGCACGTGGACGCTTAGCCGCGGTGTTCGGCCGTAAGGCTGTGCCGAATGACTACATGGTGCAACTGCTGCGAATTTGGGATGTCGTAAATGCTAAATATGACTCCGACCTGAGTCCCGAGACGCGAGCCGTTTGTGAAGGATATGCTGCAGGGTTAAACCACTATGCCGCTCTGCATCCCAGTGAAGTCCTGCCAGAGTTATTTCCTATCACTGGGAAAAATATTGTAGCGGGATTTATTCACAAAATTCCGTTGTTTTTTGGTCTGCATATGACGTTGCTGGAACTTTTCGAACCGGAGCGGAATCGTGCGGTGTCCTCGGAACCAGCATCGAAAAACTTTCAGTTTCGATTGGACTGGAATTTACCCTATGGCTCTAATTCCTTCAGTGTGGCACCTACTCGTTCGGCTGAAGGTAAAACTCTGTTAGCTGTAAATTCTCATCAACCATGGGAGGGACCCTTGACCTGGTATGAGGTTCATCTGCACAGTGACGAAGGATGGGATATGGTAGGGGGTGTATTCCCGGGTACGCCTATTGTGCTGCATGGCCACAACCGCTATCTTGGGTGGGCGCACACCGTGAACAAGCCGGACCTAGTTGATGTATATGTGCTAGAGATCAATCCAGAAAACTCTAACCAATATCGCTACGACGGCCATTGGCGGGAGCTGGAAGTACGTACAATAGCCCTCAAGGTCAAGCTCTCTGGACCAATTTCACTGACGATTTATCGTGATGTGTTATGGTCTGTATATGGACCGGTGGTGCGGAGGCCACATGGCACCTATGCGATTCGTTATGTTGGCTACGGAGAAGTCCGTCAGGTTGAACAATGGTACCGCATGAACAAAGCCCGTAATTTTGAAGAATGGCAAGAGGCCATGCGACTAAGAGCGGTGCCGATGTTCAATTGTGTTTATGCTGATGCACAGGGTAATATTTGTTATTTGTACAATGCCTTACTACCCGTTCGAGCAGAAGGTTACGACTGGTCACAATATCTGCCGGGAAACACATCGAAAACTTTGTGGAACGAGTATTTGCCTTTTGAGTATTTGCCACAGGTTGAAAATCCGGTGTCTGGTTTCGTGCAAAACTGCAATAGCTCTCCGTTTCAGACAACTATCGGTTGGGACAATCCCAAGGTGGAAGATTACTCACCCACCTGTGGGATAGAGACCTACATGACCAATCGCGCACTGCGAGCCCTGGAATTATTTGGTGCAGATGATTCTATTACCGAAGAAGAGTTTTACGATTATAAGCACGATGTGACCTATTCGACTCAATCTGAGGTGGTGAGGTATGTTGAGAAAATCCTAAATGCGCCCATTCCGGACGATTCGATTGCACAGGAAGCTGTCCAGGTTTTGCGATCATGGGACCTGCGGACAAATCCCGAAAATAGAGGAGCCGCCCTGGCCGTATTGACCTTGCAGCCTTTTTTTCAGTATAAAGTTCATAATACTGATGCATCAATTTTGATGGAAGCCTTAGTCGAAACGGCGCAAGAATTGAAGCAGGCACACGGGCGTATTGATGTTATGTGGCAAAAGGTAAACCGTTTGATGCGTGGTAAGGTAGACTTGGGCCTTGGTGGTGGCCCCGATGTTCTGAATGCGGTATATGGTGAAAGAACCCCTGACGGTCGTCTAAGGGGAATAGCAGGCGATTCATACGTATTGCTAGTATCTTGGGATGAAGATGGCCAGGTAAGCTCCCGCAGCATTCATCAATACGGGAGTGCCACACTGGATGTGACCTCCCCTCACTATGCCGATCAGGCGTTTCTTTTTGTTGAAGACAAATTGAAGCCCGTCTGGCTCGATGAAGCTGAAATTCGAGCACACCTGGAACGTGAGTACCGACCCGGGGAAGAGGCCTTGCCTTAAATGACGCTGATATGGTCTTATCTGCGAACCCAATTTCTTCAGGTATTTATTCCTGATTTTAGAAACTTTGTTGGTCAGAAAGAAATATTCTTCGTAACCATTCACCCTGGCATTGAGGAAGAATCTATTTTGAGTCTACGTCCGGATGAACCTCGCTCACCGTGTGCTTGAATTTGCAAAGATTACCACGGAATGACAGAGCAGGGTGAATAGTTACTATTCTTCTAAAATATGTTTCTCAGTTGCAGAAAATCGGTAATTTCTGCATCAGCGAGGCCATCATTTGTGGATTTTCCAACTGGATTGTAAAGAATAGCCTTCCACCCTACAGCTTTAGCACCCTTGATGTCGTCTTCGTAGGAATCCCCCACGTATACAATTTCATCGGCTTGGGCTTTGGCAGCATTCATAGCTTGATGAAAGATTTGGAAGGAAGGTTTCATCGCCCCCGCGTCCCCTGAATAAATCTTGTATTTGAAGAATGAATTGAGTTGGAGATTCGTAAGTTTACTTTCCTGAATATTCGAGAAGCCATTGGATAGAATGCCAAGCTCATAATTCGGCTTTAGATATTTTAGAGTTTCATATACATTTGGAGAAGCGAAATTCTGTTTGGTATAAATCTCTAAATAACGTTCTGATATTTCTTCAGCATTTGCGGTCGTTATCCTTAAATCATCGAAGGTCATTTGGAAGCGGAGTATCTTGAGCTCTTGAGATGAAATCTCACCTTGTGCCAGTTTTTTCCAGACTATGCCGTTGTTTTTGTCATAGACTCGAATGAATTGTTCTTCGTCTACAGAGGCAAAAATCTCTGGTGGGTGGTGCAGCAAGATTCTTAGAGCGCTCTGTTCGGCACGACGGTGATCAAACAGCGTGTTGTCTAAATCAAAGAAGATGATTTTGATATTTTCTGAATTCATAACTTCATTCCAAAGATAATTAAATCAATCCCTAGAATCAAGGGTTTTGATGAACTTAATCACAGAGAGATGAAAAGCGTGTGTGGAATTTGTAACCGCGAAAAATTTTTAACCGAAGATCGTTCAGTAGATTGCTACTGAACGTTCAATTCAACAGGGATATTTATCTCTCTGAATGGACAAATGTCCTCTTTCATTAATATGTTCTGGATGCATATCCAGAACAGTTGCTTTTCAAAATGAGAGCGTTTCCCAAGAGATTACGATCTAATGCAGCAAAATCATCTTTTTTATGACACGATGCTTCCCTGCCATTACCATGTAATAGTAAATTCCGCTTACCACGTTTAGGTTGTCGTCATTGGTACCATCCCAAACTATGTTATGGGTTCCGGCTTCCTGTCTTTTGTTTACGAGAGTCTTAACTTTTTGGCCCAGCGTGTTGTAAATCAGAATTTTCACCGTGCCAGTCTGCGGAAGTGTGTAATGGATTTCGGTGGTGGGATTAAAGGGATTGGGATAGTTCTGCTGAACCATAAACTCGTTTGGTACATTGTTGTCCGTAATGGTCGAAACCATGCTGGAATCTAAAAGCATCTCCTCTGTATTAAAAAGAAAAGCCTGATTGCCATTCCAACTTCCCCAGTCAATGTTACGCTGGGCCAAATATTGGCGGCCATCGTCCTGAACAAATCGAATAGAAATTCTACCTGGCTGGCTATCGGTGCCACCAGTTTTTGGATTTGGCACGGATGCCCATTGACGCGTTCCCCAAAAGGCGCCATTCATAACTTGAAGCGGTGGTTCTGGTGGGAAGTTTTCATGGTCGATATAAATGACGCCATCGGTAGCATTTCTAATGCCGCCAAATATGCCGGTGGTGCTGCATAATTCTTTTCCAATCACCCGGAAAGTCTGGAGCTGGGTGCCATCAAAATTAAGATCAAAGCGATAAAGATTCAAATCGAGCATTCCAAGAACATAATCACTCGGGTCGCCACCGGGCCAGGGTAATAAGTCGTTGTCCGTAGAAAAATTCAGCTCATCGCTGCCAAAGCCATACCATAGCGGTGGATTTTCAGTAGGTTCGATGAGCAAGTTTCCCTGCCATACAATAGAATCGGAATGTGTAGAGACCGTTGCCATGCCCGTGCTTCCGTTTAAATTGTAATAGCCCCACTCACCAGCGGTCTCATCCCAATACGCCCAATCGCTGCCATTTTCAAAAGTTTCGTAATAAAGAATCCTCTGGAAGATCAAAAACTCAGACCAGGGATAATGCTGTGTTCGAAGCCAAATTTTTCTGCCTGGAACAATTTTACAGTCGAAAACGCGTTGAGCTGCAATCCACTCAGCCGAAGGCTGCATTTCAATCTCCGGTAGAACGGCTTCGATGATGTCAATCAGGAGGTCGCGGCTGGTTGTAAGTAAATGATCATTGTTTAAGCGGGAATAATACTCAGAATTGAAATTTCTAAAAAAACTTGGGTCTTCTAAATGAATTTTTCGCATGGCAGCGGCCGCGAGTTCATACCGTTCCCAGAAAAGCCCCATACCACCATAATCGCTCCAAAAGTCTTCCGTCGTGATCGCGCGAACATTTCGAAAATCATAGTCCCAATCCATAGATGAACCGAAAAGATAGGTGGAATCCACAATGGTATCATTGGGATAAAGTTCAATATATCGGTTCATGCAGACGTAGCTCACGCCCTGAGCAAATCCTTCTTCAAACCCACTTAATTGTGGGTGATAGTGCCAGAAATCATCGGTGGAAAGAATGACATTGTCTCGATAGGCATGGATAAGCTCGTGGGTTAAAAGCTGCGGATAAAAATCCGACATGTGTACTTGATTTGAACTGGGAAAGAAAATATTGGAACCAGAGTACCAGAGGTTTTTAACCAAAGTAACGGTGTAGGCATGCGAGGGCGGACCGTAGATTTCCTTAATAATGGGATTCATTCTTGAGATAAAATGATCGAGCAATTCTATTTCAGCGGAATTCCAGCCAGAAATGATGTTGGTGCCGGTTGAATCAAAACCATAATCGGCAAAGGCAACGGTGAGTTCGTTATTTGGATTTCCCAAATCTTCCCAGACTGCAGACACGGGCCCGGTGGATACAATATTACTATTCAGCCCGGCACCATTTGCAGCCCGTACTGAGAAGTAAAAAATCGTTCCCTCGGGAATGCCAAGTTCGGCTAAGCTTGCAGGGTAGCTGCTTGTGTTTGTACCTACACTCCACCACCATTGAAGATCCGCCATGCCCGGCTGAGTTCCAATACCAAAAGCATAATAATCAATTCCGGATTCTGGATCAGAAGAGGCCGTCCAACTGACAAAAATACTGTGAATACTCTCCTTTGTGACAATCAGATTGGAAGGATCCGTCGGCGGCGTGGTGTCGTTAAGAGCAGTCTGAAAGATGCGTTCTGAGTTTTTGAAAGGAAGATGATAGTAATCTTGAATTGGGTAATCCGGTCTAACGGGGGAACCCGCAAAATCTTTCTGGAGAGCTCTTCGAATCTTCTTAACATGCTCAGTATATCTGACCTGTTCTTTAGGGTTTGTTGCAACCTTGATGGATTGCGCCATTGTCATGCTGTAAAATAATAAAATGCAGACAATCATAAATAATGCGCTTGAAATTTTCATATTAGCCTCTTGTTTTTCATTACCGCACCA
>JBHIAW010000134.1:0-8116 GCA_046758765.1 bacterium | reverse complement strand
CGAATCTAAGATACCGTTACCTTTGCAAGCACTCCCAATTTCTTACCCTCAACATCTCGCACCTCAATTTCAATGACACTTGTCTTTGCAGGCAGGTTAAATCTTTTGTCTAATAAAAAAATATGGTTTGGCTCAACAGGAATAACATCGCTGGTGTACAATACCCTGTTTTCAGCCGTTTTGAAAATCACCGATGCATTTCCTGAATAAAATACCCCGAAAACACCCGTGACATTGACTGTGTCGTCGGTCACGTCCGCTTCTAAGGGCTGGTTAACCACCCCTAACTCGTTGGCATCCACGATTGGGCCAGGACAGCGAGCTGAATACCAGTCCACATCAAAACTGTAAGACTCACCAGGAGCCAATTCTTTGAGGGGACTGAGGACTTCCACCTCCATATAGGGCAACTGGTAATCGCACCAGACTTCGGAGGCGCAGCCCCCATCTGGATATTCCGCTTCTGGGTGGAATTTAAATCGCTTGACATAAGCATAATTATGAACCTGATCCACATAGGCAATCCACCCACCGTTATTATCAGAGCCAACTTTACCTTTAATGAAGTGAAATTGAACGCCCATAATACCAGGAACCACGTTCGGGTGCCACTCAGGGTTAACAGGTTCACCGTCCAGGAGTCGATACCCTTTTTCGTGGATGCTGTTCGGATTCAGGGGAAAATAAATCCAGGCCTGTTTACTGAAGTCTTCATCCGCTGTCAATTTCGCAGGCACCTGGGTCACATCCCAGATACTCCAGGTAACCGGCTTGTCAGAGATATTCACCATGGTTTGATGAGCTAGCACGTGTGTGGTCCCTTTCTGGATTTTTGTACGACGAATGAATTGAATGCCTATCACCTCATCTTCAGGACTGACCACCTCGACTTCGGCCACGTGCCCAGCTTTTTGTGTGATTCGTCCTGTGTACTTACCGCCATCCAGAAGTGATCCCGGGGGGTCTGGTGGGCCACCCCAGCGGCTTTGTGGAGCAGGCCAGGTTTTGTAGCCACCGTAATTATGCCAGACCCGCTCTGCTTCGGTCTCAGGCTGTGCATATAGTTTGCCAAATTCCGCAGGATTCACATAAAACAAAGGGTGTCCCCCCAAGTTAAATTCCATCACCCGTCCGCCTATGTCCGGAACGATCGTCAGGGTGACTATCCCATTGCTTAATTTAAAAGCGGACCAACCTTGGTATTCCACTGATTCTGCATTGCAATCCTGCACAAGTCTAGAAGCATTATCTCTCGGACTACAACCATTGAATGTAAATAAGGCTCCAAGAATACAAATCAAGATCAAGGAAAAACCGTTTGAGATTCCCATTGCAGATCCTCCCATAGTATTACTAATCATATCTTTGTTTTTTGCAAGAAAATTTAATTAGTGTTTGAACGAAAAACTATTGATTATAACCGTGATTGCGAGGCGATTTTTGCCGAAGCAATCTCATGCCTGCTTAGCAGGAAGATTGCTTCGCTGAGAAGCGCTCGTAATGACAGTAAAAATTGTGCTTTCGTTTTTGGTAATTACAGATAAATGCCACAACACTTTTTAAATTTTCTGCCACTGCCACAAGGACAGGGGTCATTTCGCCCGACTCTGGTTTCTTCCCTGTTTATTTCCTTAAGCAAAGCCATACGCTCAGCCGCGGTGGCCTGCTGCAGCTTCCAATTTTGTGCAAGCTGCCGCAATCGCACATCAGCATGCTCGAAAAACATCTGATAAGATTGACAAAAATGATTGAGTTTGTTATCGCGCGGGTCTCGAATGCGGTCTTTGGGACATCCACCCCAGCAATATTTTAACCATTTACAATTTTTACAATCTTCTGGAATCTCAGCCTTCATTCGGCCAAATTCATATTGGCGCTCAGAATTCAGCATTTGGCTCAGATCACCTTCCATCACGTTGCCAAGCTTCCATGCAGGTTCAACAAAAAAATCACAAGAAAACACATCCCCATTATGTTCCACAACTAAATATACCCCACAGGCAGGCAACAAGGTACATTCAGGCGCCGGTAAATCTACGTAATTGTAGAACACGGAATCAAAGAAACGAATCGAAGTCGTTGGTTGATTGTCAATGAAATCGGCCATCCATAAATCAAACAACCTGCACAAAAAGTCACCATATTTTTCTGAGGAAACAGAAAAAGAAGCGGCTCGACCCGGGTCATAGGGATCCGTTTCAACGCAGGGAATGAACTGCATGTAATTCAATCCCAACGCTTTGTGAAATTCATAAATCTCTTGCGGGAACTGCACTGAGTAATCGTTCACCACGGTCAGTGCATTTACTGCCACATCTTTATCGAGCATGAGCTTGGCACTATCTACCACGCGCATCCATGTAGCCTGCCCTCCTCGTGTCCTACGATATCGATTGTGGATGTATTCTGGGCCATCCAATGACAGCCCAACTAAGAAATGGTGTTTGTTGAGGAAATTTGCCCATGGCTCATCAATCAAAATACCATTCGTTTGCAGCCCATTGCCAACGATTTGCCCACGACCATACCGCTTTTGATATTCGATCACTTTTTCGAAAAATGACAGCCCCATCAGCGTTGGTTCTCCACCTTGCCACCCGAATGACACGTTTTCTCCGGCCTGGTTCATCACCTGTCGAATGGTTTCTTCTAAAATAGCACCACTCATACGATGAATTTTTGAGTCAGAGAATAATTTTAATTTTTCCAGATAGAAGCAGTAGTTGCACGCTAAATTGCAATCAGGCCCTGCTGGTTTTACTAATACAGACTCAAGCTGTTTTACGGTCTTCATTTCCTTAGGCCTTACAGATACAACGTGCGGTTAGCCAGATAATTATCATTGATGAGCCACGGGTCATCCGTCCTTTCCCGCATAGTTTTTAACTTTACCCGTAACTCCTGAAGCACCTTTTGATATTCCGGCTCACTTGCCAGGTTTTTCGATTCAACGGGATCTTTTTTAATATCATAAAGTTCTTCTGCCGGTCGCTTTAAATAGTCCCGCACATTTCGCTTGCCCATCTTTTTTGATTTTCGTTTTAGAATCCCCTGCCAGGTTTTGCAGATAAATAAATCGGTAGCAAATGGATATTCCAATTCCGGGAAGAGGTTTAGAATATATTTATAACGGCGAGTGCGCACGGCTCGCATGGGATAATACATGGTGATTTCGTGAAAGATATGGGAGTGATAGACCTCATCCCAGCCAGATGGATTTTCTTGATTTAAAGTTGGCAGAAAAGACCTCCCTGGCAGTTCGTAGTCTGGGCCTGCGGTTCCCGTCCAGTCGAGCATCGTGGGGACCAAATCGACAAAACTCACCATAGCATTATTTACACT
Organism: bacterium; assembly: GCA_046758765.1. Lineage (GTDB taxonomy): Bacteria > Zhuqueibacterota > Zhuqueibacteria > Oceanimicrobiales > Oceanimicrobiaceae > JBHIAW01. The sequence continues at coordinate 4,774 of JBHIAW010000134.1, read as the reverse complement.
CCCGCCTTTTTCTACCTGCGGCGAACAAACGATCATCGGCAGGTGCACCCCGGAGTCATAAATGGTTGTCTTGGCGCCCGGAAACGGAATCCCATTATCACTGATATAGATAATGAGCGTATCCTCATAGCGGCCAGATTGACGCAATTTCTCAATAACCATGCCGATGCCGGTATCCAATCTGGTTATGGCTTCATACTGGTCGGCTAATTCTTCTCGCACTTCTGGCGTGTCTGGCAAAAAATCAGGCACATGGACATCGGCCGGATCGTACTTCGTAGGTTTAATCCCTGGATAATTCTTATCATTGCCAAAACCTGAGAAATTTTCAACATTGCGCATCTCACTCATCCCTTGTGCGGAACGATGCGGATCAGAGTAGCCGATGAGTAAGAAAAATGGTTTCTCTTTATCCTGATTGAAAAATTCTCCAGCTTTTTCAGCCATGGTTTTGACATCGCGGTTCCCCATGATGATTTTGCCAGGCACCACGAAATCAAACGGCAGTTGTGCTTTGGGCGCCACATGCAGTTTGCCGATGACCCCGGTCTGGTAATTGTTCCTCTTCAATAAAGCCGGCAGCGTTTGCACCCAACTGTGAAAGCTAAAGTGATGCCAGTTGTGTTGATGTCCAAATTGACCGTTCTGATGCGTATACAGTCCAGACAAAATCGAGCCTCTACTGGCGCTGCAGGACGCTGCGACGCAAAAGGCATTGGTAAATCTCACCCCCTGGCCAGCCATACGGTCTAAGTTTGGTGTTTTGACCTTCGGGTTGCCGTAGCAGCCCAGTTGATCGATCCCGTGATCATCAGAAATGAGCAGCAATACATTACGCTGCGCTGACGACCGAGCACGCGCGCTTGGCTGCGCTGCAACCACCGGATCACGAGGCAGTGTAGAGGCCACCAGTGCGCTGCTTCCGGCTGCCACACATTTACTCAAAAAAGTCCGCCGATTCATCTTTTTTTGCTTTTTCATCTGAACCTACCTTTTAATTTTTCTAATTTCCCAGTGCGGCGAAGCCGCAAAATTCAAAAACACTCTAACAATGAATATGCCACGAATTTACACAGCGCTCTAATGCGCAAGTGAATGGTGAAAAGTGAATAGTATGTCACCTTTGCGTTCTCGGCGCTCTCAGGCTTGAATAAATTTTAATGCTTATACCCTTTAGTCAGATTATTGGCGATTTACAACATTAAATGTAAATATGCAAAGGCACAAAAATGAAACTCTAAAGAGTAAATTCCAGGGTTGTGGAATTCAGGCTTTAGCCTTTCATAAGATATAACATTTCAATGGATCAAAGCCTTCATGTTCCTCGTACATTCTTCGTGAACTTCGTGGTAAAAAAAACTTTGCCAAAAAAACAACATCTTGTAAATTTGTAGTATGGATGAAACACAGAATTAAATGAAGCGTTTTTCACCAATCTTTTCTTCCTACGCTCGTAAACCTGCAATTGGCGGTATAAACGTCTCTGTCTCAATTTCCCACCTCAGTAAACGCTCGATTAACTCGTTCTGTATCTCTTTGTATTTGGGAACGTTGTAAAAATTATGCAATTCATGAGGGTCGCTTTCCAGATCATACAGCTCGTTTACACTCCAGAGTCGATAAATCAATTTGTGTGTTCTGGTGCGAACCATACGTGCTCGAATGTTAGTACGCGGTTCGTTTGCCATGACCGTTTGTTTGCCTACATAGTTAGGCTTTCTATTCACCTGACGCCGGTCATACTTCAATAAGGATGCTAATTCCTGCCCGCCTTCACTAAAGACGGCATCACGCATCTCTTCAGTTTTGCCAAGCATTAAATCCCGTAAACTTAATCCTTGTATCCCCCAGTGGGGTTCAATGCCCAGAAGATCATAAATGGTGGCGGTCACATCGACGGTCTGGGCGAATCCAGCAATGCGCTTCCCTTTTGGAATACCCGGCCCGCTCATAATCAGCGGCGTGTTGGTAAGACAATCTTGCATACACGTGTCCCATTTCTCCACTAACTGGAATTCACCGGCGAAATCACCGTGGTCTGACCAAAAAATCACAATCGTATTGTCCAACTGCCGGGTTTCTTCCAGCGCATCCAACACCCGACCGAATTCGTAGTCTGCATGGCTGATCATCCCATAATAGACGGCGATCAACTCGCGCCAATCATCATCACTCAACCTGTCTAATTGGTAAGCATCATAGAGTCGACGCATTGCTTCAGGTTTGTCTCGATAATCTACCTTGGGCGCCAGATCGATATCCTCACGGTCATACATAGAGAAAAAAGGCTCTCTGACCCTGTAAGGTGGGTGTGGGAAATTGTTATTTAACCACAGAAAAAATGGTCGCTCTCGTTTTCGTTTGATGAATTCAATGCCGACGTCGGTAAACGCCGCATCGCGCGACTGTCCTTTCTCCAGACCGCGATAAAAACTCTCAGGAGGCAGTCCGGCCTTATTTTCGACCTCGGGCGCAGGGTAGTTTTTCCAATTGGGTACTAATCTTTCACTCAGAAAGGCATCCAACTCCTCTTGTGCAAAGCAGTGGTTTTTGCCAGCCAGCGCGGTTTCATATCCAACTTGTTTCAGGGTCGAAGCCAGATTGGGGCGATTGGAAGGCATGAGATTTTGGTTGCTCCTGAAGCCCTCGGCATGTGGATAGGCGCCAGTCATCAGCGATACGCGGCTGGGCACACACTTACCGTGACAGGTGAAATGATTTTCAAATGCCACCCCCATACTTGCCAGTCGATCCATGTTCGGCGTTTTAACCAAGGGATGCCCGAAAGTGCCCGTTTTATAAGCCACCATTTCATCTGGACAGAAGATGATGATATTGGGCATCTTGCTTAGTTCTTGCTCAGCCGATGAAGGCCGTCTCTTGACTTCGGACTCTTGCTTAGAAAAATCTGCCGGGAAATTAAGAGTTGAAATTCCGGCAAGTAAAGCCGATTGTTTCACAAATTCACGACGAGTTATCAAACGCTTCGACATTATTGACCTCACTTGACAGATTTCTTCTTATATTTTTTAGGCCAAACTCGAACTTCCTTCGCCCACTCCAACCACATCTCACTCATTTCCTTTGCCTTCTGGGGATAATCGCGTACGACATTGTGTGTTTCGGTACGGTCTTCTTCCAGATTATACAGTTCCCATTCGTTCAATTCATGGTCAAGAACCAATTTCCAATTTCCCTGTCGGATGGCCTGATTCCCGAGGTGTTCCCAGTACAATGTCTCATGCGCTTCTCTCGTTTTTCCCAGAAAGACTGGCAGCAAACTCTTGCCATCCAATGGCAGCAATTCTCTATCTGGATATTTCACCCCGGTGATTTCGAGAAGCGTTGGCATTAGATCGATCACATGCCCCACTTGCTGCGTCACACTTCCGGCGGTAATTTTGCCGGGCCAGCGCGCTATTAACGGCGTGGCAATCCCTCCTTCATACACCCATTTCTTATAGCGCCGAAAAGGTGAATTGCTGACGTTCGCCCAGCCAATTCCGTAACTCATGTAACTATCTGAGGAACCTGGCATGATATTCGGATCGTTGCCGCGCAGGATTTCCGCACAGCCACCATTATCGGAGAGAAATATCACCAGCGTGTTTTGTTCGACTCCAACCTGTTTTAACACGTTAAGAATCCTGCCAACTCCTTGATCCATGCGATCTATTTGCGCGGCATAAACCGCCATGCGCCTGTCTTCCCAGTCCTTGTTTTCTGCCTCCTTCCATGCCGGCACCCGTGGATCTCGGTCCGACAACTTCCATTTAGGATCAACCAGCCCGGACTCAATCAACTGTGCGTGTCGCTTTTCCCTGAGCGCATCCCACCCCGGCGTGTATTTCCCCTGGTATTTCTTGATATCCTCAGGCAGAGCGTGCAGCGGCCAGTGCGGGGCGGTATAAGCGAGGTAAAGAAAAAATGGCGCCGTTTTGGCCGCATAGTCCTCAATCATTCTGATCGCATTGTCTGTAAACGCATCTGTCATGTAAAAACCAGCACCCCGTTCAACGATGGGCGTATTATTACGGGCCATCATTCTTTTCTTGTTTGTGCCTGGCTCAACAAAACTGGAGTCAAAATAACTGCTGGCGCCACTGATGAGACCGTAATATTCTTCAAAACCCCGATCCAGCGGCCAGTGAGGTCGTCTCACTCCCACGTGCCACTTGCCGGCCATGAGTCTATGATATCCCGCTTCCTTCACCGCTTCCGCAATCGTCAAACAGCGTTTATTCAAGAACCCTTGGTAGGCCGGCGGGCGCTGGACCCCTCTGCGATTTATCATCAAGCCCACGCCAGCCCGATGCGGATACAGCCCGGTCAGCAGTGAAGCTCTCGTTGGACAGCAGCGAGCACAATTATAGAATTGGGTAAATCTCATACCTTCATTTGCGAGACGGTCGATATTGGGCGTGTTAATTTCAGAACCGTAGCAGCCCAGGTCAGAAAATCCCATATCATCCGCCATAATCAATACAATATTTGGTGGTTTCGCCTGTTTCTTTTGTTGAGGGAGAAGAAACATTGGGCTCAGACTGATACAAGCGCCTAATTCAAAGGACGTTTTTATAAATTCTCTTCTACTAATCATAATACCCTTCCATTTCATACAAAGAAAACAGGACTTGAGAAAGCAATCTGATTGTCTATTTGTGTAATCCGCACATACCAGTTGGACGGTTCATGGTCTTCTACTCGAAATTCTGATTTGAATGTCTTGCCTGCCGGGATAAAGCGCTTATGGTGCACTCCGTTTCTGAACAAA
>JBHIAW010000133.1:0-8301 GCA_046758765.1 bacterium | reverse complement strand
GCAGCAGGGACAGCGAAATTGATTTATTTAGTTTACTCATTTTCAAACTTATCATACCAAATTTACAAACTTTATAACTTAGACAGGTTCACAATTGTTCCGTTTTTTTTAACATCGCTGCTTAAAAACAAAGATAACCTCGTAGATGTTGGGATGATCCAGAGCCGCGGCCGCCTGCGCTTCATGAACAAAACGGCATTTTTTTCCTCGCTCCCCACAGCCAAGGGCGTAAGAAATTTCAAGGCGACCGTGCGGCTGAGTTTGGTGTCCTCAGCTTTTCACCCCGTGAGATAATTTGTACAACTTTATTTGCCAAGCCACTGTTTGTTTTTCAATTCAATTGACAATCGTCAATTGTCAATTGTCAATCCCAACTTTAGGGTTCCAAAATCTTAAATGCGCCGCATGGCTTCTTCGATGCGTTCCGGCGTCATGGGGAGCTGGAATAAGCGAGCGCCGGTGGCATCGAAAATAGCATTGGCAATCACAGCGCCCATGCATACGATGGCCGGTTCCCCACAACCATGCGGATTTGGGTCTTCCGAGTCAATCAGAACGGTCTCGATTTCTGGCAGCCAGGAGAAGCGAGGGATTTCATAGGTATTAAAATTAAAATCCTTAACCTCTCCTCCTCTAAAATGAATCTCTTCCGTTAAAGCATATCCCAATCCCATCATGATACAACCTTCTATCTGTATTCTGGCGCCTTCCGGGTTGATCACCAGGCCCATATCCTGAGCGCAAACGACCCGCTTTATATGAACATTGCCTGTGGCTTTATCCACTTCGACCTCAGCCATAGTAGCAACATACGAACCCACATCCATGGCACAGGCGATGCCAAAGCCTCTGTCGCTGGGTGTTTTTGATGGTGTCCAACCAAATTTCTCAGCCGCGGCCTTGAGAACCCTTTGTATCTTTTTGTCGGTCAGGTTTTTCAGTCTGAACTCCAGTGGGTCCATGCCGGCTTTCGCGGCCATCATGTCAATCTGCGACTCCCGGGCGAAGGTGTTGGTATTGTTGGCTGGCGCGCGCCAGGCTCCGGTTCTAAACGGATGCGAACCGGGCGTTCCGCGCCACCCGGAACCATGCACCACCGTGCGGTGATGGGGAATATCATAAAATTGCTGCGAACCCCGCTCGCCAGCAAAATAAACATGATAATCCCAGAAAGCAACCTTACCCGTATCGGTTATGCCCGATTTAATTTTAACGATCGCTGCCGGTCGAAAGGTATCGTAAAAGAATTCCTCAGCGCGAGTCCAAGCTACCTGCACCGGTTTCTTAGTTACTTTTGCTAAGCGCGCGGCTTCTATGGCTTGCTGATTACGCCCTTTTCCACCAAAGCCCCCACCAACATAGGGAGTAATTACCCGGACTTTTTCAGCAGGCCAGCCCAGAGCTTCGGCTATTTCGTCTCTTGCCCCGAACGGTCTCTGCGTCGAGGCCCAGACCGTGATCCTGTCCCCTTCGATTTTTGCCACGGCAGAATGGGGTTCTATGGGGGCATGAGAAACATAGCTGTTCAAATAGGTTTCTTCAAAAGTAATGGCAGCGTGTTTTTCGCCACTTTTTATATCTCCACCCTGAGCGACGGTATTCCCTTCCGGCGCCACCTTGAGTAAATGTTCAAAAATGTTCTCATCATCCAATTTAGATTCCGGCAGGTCGAATTTAGCCTCGATCTTTGCCAGAGCTTTTTCAGCTTCATCGGGATACTTATGCAGCACGGCGATCAGATCGCCCTCCTGAACGATTTGAACTCCTTCTATTTTTCTGGCTACGGAAGTATCCGCATGGATCAACTTGGCTCCATGCGCTGGAGGGCGTAAAATTCGGGCATACAACATCTCCGGAAAATGAATATCTGCCGCAAACTTAGCCTGGCCGGTCACTTTTTCAATGGCATCACGGCGCAAAACAGGCCTCCCCATTATTTTGAATTCCGATGCCTTTTTTACTGCAGCTTTTTCTTGCAGGTGCCGGGTAATCTTTTTCCCTTGGGCCAGTTGGGCATAGGTGACTTGATGATCCTTTTTGGTTTTGTCCAATACGACCCCATCCTTAACGGTTAATTGGCTTGTCGGGACCTTAAGGTGTTCAGAGGCTAAGTCCATTAGCACCGCTTTAGCCTCGGCGCCGGCGGCCCGCAGAGCCGGTCCAAAGAAGCGGGTGGTCATGGAGCCAAACGTGCCCAGGTCCCAGGGACAAAGGTCGGTATCTCCCATCACCATCTCAACCGATTCCAAAGAGACCTCGAGTTCATCCGCTATCATCTGCGCCAGAGAGGTGACGATTCCCTGCCCCATCTCTATTTTGCCGGTAAAGCATGTGACTTTGCCATCTTCGCCGATTTTAAGATAGGCGTTGAAATCCGTGGGATAATTTAAGCGAAACCTCCGGCGGCGGCGTTCTTGCGGATGCGCCAAAACATCCCGTAAAGTAACTATAATAAAAATACCTCCACCGGAAAGCTTGAGAAAATCACGGCGATTGATCGGATACCGGGCTGTGATATCGGTAAAATCGAGTTCCAGATATCTGTCTTCCTTCATCGCTTCATCCCTCCTTTCATTTCCTGAGCTGCGGATTGGATCGCCTGAACAATCCGTTGATGCGCTCCGCAGCGACACAAGTTACTGTCCATGTTCCGAACGATTTCAGAGTCGGTAGGTTGAGGGTGTCGGTTTAAGAGGCTGTAGGCGTTAAGAATCATACCCGGGATACAATAGCCGCATTGGAGAGCATCGTGTTCGACAAACGCCTTCTGCAGCGGATGAAGACCGCCATTTTGGGCTAACCCTTCAATGGTCATGACTTCTTTCCCGTTGACAAGTTCTACGGGGAGCTGACACGATCGGACGGCCTTATTGTTCAACAGCACGGTGCATGCGCCACAATAAGCTTCACCACAGCCGTATTTCGTACCAGTAAGGCCTAAGTCCGTGCGCAAAACCCACAGAAGCTTTCGACCGCTATCCACGGTCAAACGTATGGGTTGGTCATTTAATTTGAAGTGAATGGTTTCTTTCATCTTATCCCTCCTCTTGAAAGCCTAATGGTCCTAAATATATATTCTCGGAAGCAAAGGATTCATTCCTATCAAAATCTTGTACACAGAGGTCCCCGCCCAGTCGGCAACCTCTTCAGCGGTTACTTCGCGGTCTCCCTGCCTACCCATCAGAACAGCTTCCTCCCCTATTTTTAGCTCGCCTGCACCTGTTACATTCAAGCTCGTATGGTTGGCAGTCACCGCAGCAATGACGGGCCATCGACGTGCCCGAACAATGGCCTCGGCTTTGCCTGCCACCTGATACGGATAACCATCGGAGTAGCCAATGGGCAAGGTCGCCACCTGCGTTTCATTTTGTGCGGTGAACTTCCTGTGGTAGGAGACCGAGTCGCCGGGTCGCAGGTCTTTAACATAAATCACTCTTGCTTTCAAGGCCAGGGCGGGTCGAAGGTCCAGTTTACGCTCCCGGTATTCTTTCCTCGAAGGGTAGTGCCCGTAGATAGTGATGCCCGGCCGCACCATATCCAGGTAGGCCTGAGGAAAGGCAAGGACCGCCGCGCTGCTGGCAGCATGCCTCAGTCCGATTGTAATGCCACGCTTGCTAGCCGCGGTGCAAACCTGAAGAAACCGTTCCAACTGAATGTTATCGAACGCTTCGTCCTCGGTGAAAGTGGTGAAGATGCCCTCGATGGTTATCTCGGGCATCGAGGCAACCTTTTGGATGAACGGCAGCGCCAGGTAGTACGGAACGCCAACTCGTCCCAGTCCGGAGTCCACCTTGATGTGAACCTTGGCTGTCCGATTCAACTTGCGCGCGGCCTCGGCAAGAGCAGCAACCTGATCGGTGTAGACCGATTGAGAGATGTTCAACCGCACAAGCTGTTCTGCTTCCTGCGGCGAAAAGGGTCCAAAGTTTAAGATGGGACTGCTGACCCCGCTTTCCCTTACGTGTAGAGCCTCTTGAACCTTGCCAACCGCGAGGTAGCGGATGTGTTGTTTTTCGAGAAATTTGGCAATCTCTACAAGTCCATGTCCATAGGCATTGGCCTTGATCACGGCCATAACCGGCCGAGGATGTACCCTTTGCCGAATTTGCGATAAGTTCCAGGCGATGTTATTTAAGTCAATCTCAAGCCAGGGGTCGGTAGGTTTGGCCGGGGCCTTAGAGAATGCGGCAGGGCCACGGCCGTGATTCCAAAGAGCAAAGCCTAAGGGGGCTGTGCCCGCCAGCCTCAAGAACTCTCTTCGGTTAAATTTTGACATGTCAACTCGCACCTCCATATCGAATCACACACACTTTCTGAATGGGGGTGGTCACAACGCGATTGCCAAATTCCAAACATAGGCCACAAGCTGCTACCACATCCAATTTAACAATGCTACCACCCCAAGTACAGCCTGTGATGGTCGTCTTCATAGGTGACAGGCCCTTGCTGTCGAACCACCCACCGGAAACAAGATAGAAGCCGTGCTCAAGCACATAAACGGAGTAGACGGAATTTTGGGTAGTGATAAGTACCAGATCTCCAAATTGCAACTCCGCCTTAAGCACCTTTTTCAATTGACTGGCGCCCTCTGCAATTTTTTCAAGACTGTGACCTAATCCAATCATAGTACGCAGGTAGTTTGTGACTTCATTTCACGACATCCCCCCCATTTCAGCATCCAACTCGTGAAACAGTGATTTGCGTTAGGACATATTTTGACCGTAACCTTCTGATTGCCCCCTCTTTCAAAGCCCTTACTATTTGGGTTTCCTTATGTTAAACCTCGTAAACTTTTTTTAGTTCATGTCACTAAACCTAAAAAAACGCCAAGCTCGAAACATGGCTTTCATTTGGGTTCCTCCTCTAACAAGCAAAACAATCTAGGGCAAAACTATTCAATTTTTTACACCTATCATGCTAAAAGTAATTGTTTTGACAGTAATCGTTTTGCCAAGAGCTCTTTTAAAAGGCAAAACAATTTGGGGCAAAACCATTCATTCTCCGAGTAATTATTTTGTCATTAATTATTTTGTCAATAATGATTAGGCCAGTACCCATTTTAAAAGACAAAATAATTTACGACAAAATCATTCAACCTTTTACACCTATCATGCTAAAAGTAATTGTTTTGCCAGTAATCGTTTTGCCAAGAGCTCTTTTAAAAGGCAAAACAATTTGGGGCAAAACCATTCATTCTCCGAGTAATTATTTTGTCAGTAATCATTTTGCCGGAGTCAGAAACCAACCTGGTCGCTGAAACACAGGCTTCACACCACCTTGCGCATAGTAATCTGCAAGTTTGTAGATTACTTCTAATATACGGCTCAATTCCTCAAATCGAATGAGCTTCACTTCGTCAGAAGGCTGATGATAATCTGAATGCAGGCCGGTGAAAAACTCGATAGCCGGGACATCAAACCGAGCAAAATGATAATGGTCCGTTAGATACAGAATTCGCCATGAAGGCTGCTGGTCTGGCTGTACCGTGATCCCGAGTCGGCTGCCGATTTCAGCGGCCCTGGTGAACAACCCCTCGCACCCGTGGGCAATCCCCTGCACAGAACCGGTCGAACGGCCTACCATGTCCACATTTATGTTCACAACCACTCGATCATAAGGAACGAGAGGATGCATGGAGTAGTACGCCGAACCCAGCAGCCCCCGCTCCTCGCCACTGGTGAAGAGAATCATCACGCTTCGGCGTGGTGCTTCACCTGCGGCTAATCGTCGGGCGATTTCTAACACTGCCGCAGTGCCGGAAGCATTGTCATCCGCACCGTTCCAGATACCGTCTTGACCAGGCGGCACCTCATGGAAACCAAGATGATCATAATGGGCGCTTAGCACAACCCATTCATTTTGGAGCGTAGCATCGCGGCCGCGGAGCATGGCCACCACATTACTGGCCTGGCTCTCTTGAGGTTCTGTGTCAATATGAATCTCTACTGACCCTTTCAATGCTCTGGTCTGGTGGTCTCCCTCAGACAACCGTTTTTGAGTCTCCACATAGGAGCCGCCTACTGTACCGGCCAGAGTGCGATCAAAGACCCGCGGAGGAATAAACAGAATCGGTCCGATACCGATAGTTGACCTTCCCTTAAACTCAGGCAAGTAAGCAAGAGGCGTCTGGGACATCTCTCGTACAAAGGCCACCTCCGCACTGAGCAACTCCTCCGTAGAGACCTCCAACTCATCGCTGACATAGATAAGCAAAGCCCCGTTACGAATGTTGACCTCGATCGATTTGCCAATCGCACGGTCATAACCAAATGGTGTGTTTGGATTCAGTTCCCATGGTGCGCCCAGAAAGGCCACAACCGCTTTGCCTCGCACATCGACATCTGTGAGGTCGTTCTCGTTTCGTTCCGGCGCAACCACCCCATAACCTGCATAAATTAAATCGTATCGCACAGGTGTTTGGGTTGGATCCATTCCAAATGGCCGTAGAGTAAAATCGTTAGAAGCAAGTTGCACGCCGTTAATCGAAATTTCATAGCGTGACTGTTGAGGTGAGAACTCCCGGACAGTGTAAGTTTGGAAGTAACTCCCTTCACTTGCAGGTTGCCATCCGGCGGATCGCAGTTGATTAGCCAGATAGAGCGCGGCTACTTCGAGACCATAGCCTGGAGTCCCGCGGCCCTTTAACAGATCATCGGCTAAAAACCGGATGTCGGCCTCGAGATGTCGCTGGGTCTCTCCTTGAGCCCAGACTGATGTTATCAGGCTCAATACCAAGAATATTTTGTAGATACGCATAGACACCTCCTCTTAATTTAAAGTTCAAGATTACAGAACAAGACACTTGGGCGTGTATCATCCAGCCAACGGACTTTGGTTATCTACCTTGCCCCGCAAGTTCCGAGTGCAACAGTCCATTCCTATCTATCACCTGTCCGGCCTGAATCACAGAAAAAATCTCTCTGGTGTGTCGAATATTCTTTAGAGGATCGTTATCCAAAATGACCAGATCTGCCTGTTTTCCCTCCTCCACCGTTCCCACTTCATCCAGAATCCCCAACCACTCTCCCGCATCGTGGGTAGCCATTTTCAACACCGCCATGGGAGGAATGCCCGCTTGCACCAGCAGTTCCAATTCCTGGTGGAGGCCCAATCCCGGAATGGTGTTGGGATTGGCAAAATCCGATCCTGCCAAAATAGGCACGCCAGCTTCATACTCTGCTTTTACAAAGCTCATCAGGTTTCGGATACCTTCTTGAAGAAAGCGTTCAGATTCAGCTTTAGATTTGGGCCCGGTGACGGGTAGCACCTGTTTCCAGCCTGCCATCATATAAGGAGGCACAGCTTTCATCTCCTCTCCCTGTTCTTCAGCAAGAAAAGTTGAATCGGCCAGGTAATTTCGCAGAACCACAATAGTCGGATCATTAGCTACCTTCTTTATTCTCATCATTTGAAAAAGTTCTTGCGCTGGTTCCGCAGCAGGATCAAACAATTTGTAGGTCACCAGAGATCTCTGTCGAGAAGGTAGGTCTTTTACTTTGGCAAGTTGATCTTCCGTCAAAATATCTCGAGGAGTGGCGTTGTGAGAGTGGACGATGCCATCCATACCCATTTCTACGGCCTGTTTCCAGGTGGTAGCCCCAAGATGGGCCAGAACGCGGATGTTGTTGTGGTGGGCTTCTTCAACTACTATTTTGGCTAAATCCGGTGGTAGGGAAGCATAAATTTTCAAGAAATCAACACCAGCTTCTATCTGCCTTCGCACTTCGGTACGGGCCTCCTCTTCGCTTGAAACCACCGTAGACAGAGTAAGAAACAGACGAGGAGCACCTTCAATCAGGGGGCCACATGTAAACATTCTCGGGCCGGGAATTGAGCCAGCTATCAAATCAGCTTTAAGTTGCAAACCCTCCTCCAGAATGTCACCCGTCTCTCGAACCGTCGTAATTCCATAAGCAAGAAGTTGCCGCAGCATCCATTCTGCTACGTCCCGTCGAAAAGTAACGGTGCGTTGTATTTGACCGTTGTTAATGGCTGCCTCTCTGTGGCTCATAGTCACATGTCCGTGCATATCAAACAGACCCGGGATGAGATATTTGTCGGCAGCGGCGATGAGTCTTCGAAGCCGGTGGGAATCTAATTCACTTTTTGGTCTGATAGCTTGAATCGTATTGCCATTTACAAGAATGAGCACATCGTGTTTAGGCTCGGCCCCGGTGCCATCAATCAGGGTACCGGCTACAATCCCCAGATCGTATTGGGGAGGTGCACAACCGAACAAGAGCGCTGGCAACAGAACTAAACATATTACTTTCACTAACCTCATGTCTCCCTCCTCTGTTT
>JBHIAW010000132.1:0-8325 GCA_046758765.1 bacterium | reverse complement strand
TTTACTTTTATTCCCGATCAAGGCGTGGCCGCCACACAACCTGGAACCTTTACAGACTGGGACCTCGAAGATGAGCGAAGATACTTAAACCAATTGTTTCAGGCTACGCCAGCCGATTCTGTCAGCAATTTGAAGTTAGAAGAAGAAGTTAGAAATGAAGGCATAACAACCGCCACCTTTACTCAAAATTACGAACTCATTGTTCGACACACGCGCCAAGCAGATAATATTCCAGCGGTGATTAGAGGGCAGTCCAAATTTTGGCTTGAGGTTAATGAAACGGGCGACTGGGCCATTTATACGTGGGAAGACTTTAGCAACGGGGTCGATCCTTCTTGGTCTGAGTTAAAGGCCGTATTTCAATAAGTATGACTTTCGTTGAATTGAAGATTACGTCTTGCTAGAAACCATTTTAAAGATAAGGAGTTAGATTAGTTCGGTAACGTGCGCGAATCAAAAACAAGTTTGCCGCGCTGGAAAGTAAGATTATTTTGGACGCTGTTAATTTCAAGCGTGCTCCTTGGAACGATTAAGATTCTCGACCGGGCCGAGCCAGGCATTAACTTTTTTCCTCCATCAAAAGGATATAGTGATCTTTCTCAAAAAGAAGCTCTTAAATTCAGCATGTATCATGTGCTGTTCGATTTCGGGATACAAGTAGACTGGATATCCGGGGACAGTCAATCCAAAACCGTTCGCATCCCAAAGGACCTCTCGCCGGTCACACCTTATGCTGCCCTGGTGTCGAAATTCCGGGAACTGGGTGGTAATATACTGAAGGCCGAATCAAGCCCGCACGGGGACAAAATGGTTTTGGAAGTGGGCATAAATAAAGCCCCGTTGTTTCGATTGACCTTAGTCGAGGATTCCAAGTTAGAACGGGTCGGTGGAAAAATAGCTGTTGTTATCGACGATTTTGGATATGATTCCGGTTCTTTAGTGCAAGGATTCTTAGGATTAGATCAAAAGGTCACCTTCTCAATTATACCGGGCCTTAAAAAATCGGAAGAAGTGGCTAAGGTCGCCCATGAGCATGGTCGGGAAGTGATGATACATTTGCCAATGGAACCACAGAATGGAAACTTTAAACATGATGAGTATATACTTTTAACTACTATGCCACCGGATGAAATAAGAGAGAGGGTAAGATCAGCTATCTGGTCGGTTCCGCATGCTCGCGGTCTCAACAATCACATGGGCTCCAAAGCCACGGTCAACCAACAACTACTCTCAACTCTGATGCAAGAAGTTGAAAAGGCGGGACTATTTTTCTTGGACAGCCGCACTAATGACGAAACTATTGCGTATTCAATGGCCCAAAACATGAAGATACCGTCTGGAATGAACAATACATTTTTGGATGCCATAGAAGAAGAACCATTTATTCGGCAACAGCTTTACTTCTTGGCGGAAATAGCTTCAAGAAGAGGATTTGCAATTGGCATTGGCCATCCCAAACAACTTACTTTGAAAGTTCTCAAAGAAGAAATGCGAAAATTGGAAAAAAAGGGATATAAATTTGTGAATATGTCTGAAGTTGTAAGATAGGAGGGAATGAAATGGTAAGATTAGGAGTGAACGTCGATCACGTGGCAACCCTTAGAGAAGCCCGGCGGGGGAAAGTACCCGACCCAATAGCAGCCGCCATTGCAGCGGAAATGGCCGGCGCCGATGGTATTGTGTGCCACTTGAGAGAAGACCGACGGCATATTAAAGATAAGGACCTTTATCTATTGAAAGAGGTCGTTAAAACGCATTTGAATTTAGAAATGGCGGCCACAGACGAAATGATTAAACGTGCAACCGAAGTGCTACCCGATATGGTCACCTTGGTCCCGGAAAGACGCGAAGAAGTTACGACTGAAGGGGGTTTGGACGTAATAACAAATTACGATTGGATTGAAGAAGTGATAAATCAGCTACGGTCCCATAATATTGTAACTTCGTTATTTATTGATCCAGATATTGAACAAATCAAAGCAGCGGCTCGATGTGCGGCAGACTACGTTGAACTTCATACCGGCATGTATGCGAATGCAGAAGACTTGGGCACGGTAGAAGATGAATTAGAAAAACTAAGGTCCATGGCCATGGCAGCCTCAAAGTTAGGATTGGGGGTAAGCGCCGGACACGGATTAAACTATCATAATGTAAGAGCGATATTACAGATTGAACAAATTGAAGAGTTGAATATTGGTCATTCCATAGTGGCTAAGGCGGTTATGGTGGGAATGGAACGCGCGGTGAGAGAGATGCTGGAGATTATAAGAAGGTGAATGGTAGCCTGCTAAGATATGAAAACGTTAGAAGAAATACGAGAACTCATTAAGGAGCATAAACAAGAGTTAGAGAAAGAATATAAGGTCAAAGAAATCGCCCTCTTTGGCTCCTATGTGAGGGGGGACCAGGATGAAAAAAGTGACCTCGATATTTTGGTGAAATTTCGAGAGCCGGTGGGGTTTTTGTTCATTCATCTTGCCGACTTTTTGGAAGAAATATTAGGAATGAAAGTTGATTTAGGAACCGAAGATGGTATTAAACCTAACAGATGGAAATACATCAAAGAGGATTTAACCTATGTCTAAGAGAGAGTGGCGACTCTATGTAGAGGATATTTAACTTACAGGTAAGGAGATTCGTTTTTGTCAGAAATTGTTGCAAGAGTCATTCGGAATAATCTTGAAGAAAGTATTCATCGTGGACATATTGCTGTGGTAAATGCCGATGGGGGTTTGATGGCCTCTGTGGGCGATCCTGCGTACCCCACCTTTATTCGTTCCGCAGCCAAGCCGTTTCAAATTATGCCTCTTTTGCTGGACGAAGCGGTGCAATATTATCAGTTTGCCGACCAAGAACTAGCTGTAATGATATCGTCTCATAATGGCGAGGAAATTCATATAAATACGGTTTTGCGAATTTTGGAGAAAATCGGATTAACCGAGGGCCATTTAAAATGTGGTTTACATCCACCGATGCACGAGACCACGGCCGCAAAACTTTTAACGCAAAATATGGAGTTGACACCTGTATACAATAACTGCTCCGGTAAGCATTCTGGCATGCTTGCCTTAGCTTCATATCATGGTTGGCGATTGGAAACCTATCTGCAGTCGCACCATCCTGTACAGATGCAAATCAAACAAAAAATTTCGCTTTTTTCAGGATTGGATGAAAAGAACATTGGTGTGGGCGTGGACGGCTGCAGCGCCCCGGTGTTCTATTTGCCTATCAAAAATATGGCCTTGATGTATGCTAAACTGGCTGAGGGCAAGATTGAGCCTGCGAAGCGGGTTTTTGATCTGATGTCCAGTCATCCTGAAATGATCGCCGGCAGCGATCGCTTTGACACGGATTTGATGAAAGTTATGGGTGACCGCATGATTAGCAAGGTAGGTGCGGAAGGCATCCGGTGTTTAGCGGTCCGAGGAGGTCCGCCTCTCGGCATTGCCGTAAAGATTGAAGATGGCGATAAAAGAGCATCGCCTCCGGTTATGTTGGAAGTTCTAAAGCAACTAAATTTAATTTCAAAAAAGGAAATTAAAGAGTTATCAAAATATCGAAAACCAGTGTTTCTCAATCACGCTGGAATTGAAACAGGTTGGATCAGTGCTGAGTTTGTATTACAGACTAAGAGTGGAGGTATTCTTCCTCTCAGGTAACTATCTGGACCAAGCCTGTCAATCACAGAAAGTCATACGAATTTTGCTTTGACAGGATTTACAAGATTAACTGGATTATTCTATTATCCCGAAATTATTTTGCTAACTGAAAATCAAAAAATGTCCCCCCTTTTTGGTTCCGGCCCGTCCGGGTTAGGTTTTAAAACGTCTTTCAGTAGCTGCTTTCACAAAACAGTTGAGGGATGTAAAATCTTCAATCCGGCTAATTTTGCATCAGGTCCCTAATTTGCGACAATATCGGCTGAGATTTCCCGTGTCTCAGTCGTTCCTGGTTTCAGACGCCGAAACTCAATATCAAGATCGGTGCCAGAATTCATTTCTCCTTGTGCTGCTGACCCAAAAAGAATAATCTTAATTGACCGCACAATAGAAACAATTCTTTACACTAAGGTCTTGAGTAATTTAGGATCAAATTGATTTTTGGTCTGAAGACATTTCTTGTTTATCGAGCTTTCCTGAATCACAAAAATAAATCTTGAAAAAGCATTGGAAATGTTCTATATTGTTTAGTTCAAAATTTGAGTTTAACGCCCGGATACTTTCTAATAATTCTTTGACAGTTGTCTAGAAACTTGGTCGAAAAATCCAAAAATGCTCAGGCAGGCGTCCTCGCCTGCGTCTTAAGGGGTTGTCTTTACATCGGGCGAGGACGCCCAACGGAGCAGAATAGTAGGTTTTCGGCCAAGTTTCTAGGAAACTAACGTCCTTTAGTAACGGTACAATATGTTATTTTGTGCATTTTGAGTTCAATCGGAATAGATAGAATTTTCCACGATACACCGTGGAAATAACTCACTTCCGCAATTCTGGAGGAGATTGATTGATCAAAGCGGTGCTGTTTGATTACGACGGGGTATTGGTGAATAGCCTGCCATTCCATGTAAAAGCGTGGCAGAATGTCCTTAGTGCCTATAATATTAAAGTTAAACCAGATGATGTGCGTCTGCGAGAAGGAAGTCGGTCTATTGAGATAGCGCGTGAAATTTTTGAAGACTGGAATGTGAATATTTCCGAAGATGCACTAGTGAAACTTGTTGAGACAAAACAGAGGATTTATCGCGACATTACCAAAGCTAAATTGGAGCACGGGGTTGAAGCGTTCTTAGACAAATTAAAGAGGCAAGGCATACTTCTTGGTTTGGTTACTGGGTCGGCACGTTTGAATGTGCAAGCTGTCTTGAACTCTGCGGTCACGGGCCAATTTGATATATTTATTTCTGGAGATGATGTAAATGAAGGCAAGCCCAGCCCGGAAGCTTATCTGAAAGCGGCTCATGAACTCAATGTGGCGCCCAGCCAATGCTTGGTCATTGAAAATGCGCCTCTGGGCATTGAGGCGGCCAAGAAAGCGGGAATGTTGGTCGTGGGGCTAACAACTACGCTCGACCAAAGCCATTTAGATGGAGCCGATTTCATTGCACAGGACCTGATGGAGTTAGCCAATCGTTGGGAAACGTTCCGGAATTAATAAACTGAAACGCCAGTCAGAAAATTTGGTTCGTCAGGGGATCCAATGAAAATAATCAACCAAAGCGGCGAAAAGCATGTGTGGTTTATTGAGGGCGTTGGTAACCGCGAAAAGTTCTTAACACGAAAAAATAACTGTTCTATTTGATTTCGCGTTTGAATATTTTCGTGGTTAAAAATGACTCGATAATTTTGAACGTTGAAACACTTATCAATCAATGAATGAGTGAACCGCCAAAACATGATTGAACCAAAAGCTGACCTTCTTAGCTGATTAAGATTGCATTGGTTATGAAAGAGTTACATACAATTATGAAAACCAATACTTTGCTAAGAATTAAGAGAAGGTCAGCTTTTTGCAGTATAAAAATTGTAAATGGCAGCAAAAACAAGGATGGATAAACTGACAGATAGAACTCATTGGAAAATTCTTTACTTTTGTAGTATTTTGATATTCTTCATAAATTGTTCCGAAGATAATCCGATACAACCTCCCCAAAAGTTCGCACCAGAAATATCAAATTTAATTGCTCCTGAGGTAGTTTATAATTTATCGCCAACCAAGCATGTCATCTCCGTGAAAGCTGTGGACCCCCAAGGTCTCGATGATCTCGACCAAGTGCGATACACCATTACAAAAATCGGGTCAAGCTCTTCAGTTGCCACAGGAAATTTGGTTGATGATGGAACCCAAGGGGATATCATCCCAAAGGATGGGGTTTTTACCACCCAGATTGATGGAAGTTTTGCGCAGAGCGATTCAGGCGAATTTAGTCTCGAGGTGGTAGCAGAAGACGCAAGCGGAAACACCAGCAATACCTTGGAGGATACTATCTTGGTGCTTTCGGGAACCGAAAATTTACCTCCAGAAATAATCAAGGTAGTAGCCCCCAACACGGTCGCGGTCGATTCTACTTTTAATTTTGTGGTGACCGTGGAGGTAAGCGATCCAGAGGGGCTTTCGGATATTCAAGAAGTCAAGTATCAATTCTTTCCACCTGCTCACCCGAATCCCACTCTCGAGGACTCTCTTGTTGATAATGGTCAATCAGGCGATGTGACGGCTGGCGACGGAGTTTATTCAACCACTCTAAGTTCAGGTTTGTTCAAAGAAGCGTCTGATTATTTTATCCGTTTTCAAGCCCAAGACAAAGCTGGGAACAAGAGTCGAGCGGAAGTTGTGACCATGCGCGGAATTTTTATTAGACCGAGAGCGCCGGTAATTTCAAATTTGGTTGCTCCGGATACCGTTCAAATAGATCCTGACCAGGTCACTAAAATACTAATCACCGTCGATGTTATGGATCCCCAAGGACTTTCTGACATTGACTATGTGCAGTTTCGAAGTTTTTTACCCAACGGACAAGAGGCGACGGACAGCCCCTTTCAAATGGCTGATGATGGGAATACGGAGACCACTGGAGACGCAGAGGCTGGTGACGGTACTTACAGCATAATTGTTAATTTACCTCCTACTGGTGTGACGCCAGGCGATTTTACATTTGTTTTTCAGGCCAAAGATAGATCGAACCTGTTTAGTAATGTTATCGAACACACTATGACCGTAATTGAATAAGAGAATTTTAGCAAAAATGAAATCCGTTAATAAATCATATTTTGTAATCTTAATTTTTACGTTTCTTGTTCATAATATATCTTTTGCCCAAATCTTGCACAAGGATTCCTTTCGTCTTCGGGCCCAGCCTGCGAGGGGACTCGCCAGCAATACCGTTACAGACATACTGGTACACGGTAACACCATCTGGTTTGGGACCGGTGATGGCTTAAGCAGAACTGCTGACCAAGGTCAATCCTTTGTTTCTTTCGGAGTGGACCAAGGAATAGGTAAAGGTTCGCTATCGGCTCTGATAGTTTCTGATGAAGTTGTCTGGGTGGCGACGGGTTTTGATACCCTAACAGAATTTGGGCAACTACAGGCCGGAGGCGGTTTGGCTTATTCGTTAGATGATGGAGAAACGTGGACTTCCGTTCCGCAGCCTGGCGTGACCAACGTTCAGAATATTACCTTCGACATAGCGCTACGTGGCTCTGAAGTCTGGATCACAAGTTTTGGTGGCGGTCTGAGAAAGTCTGTTGATTTGGGACAATCTTGGGAAATTGTCACTCCTGATTCTTTTATTTTTGACCCAGCGAATATTCTAAACCACCGCGCCTTTTCCGTTATTACAGTAGACAGTATTCTCTGGGTCGGAACGGCGGCTGGCATAAACAAATCTACCGATGGGGGAAGCACCTGGACAAATTTTAATCACGCGAACCAGCTCGAACCTATTTCGGGAAATTTTGTTGTTGCCCTCGCAAATCAGAGATTTCATGGCGAAGATATTATTTGGGCCGCTACAGTCGAGACCACGGTTGAATCCGAGGATTTGACTGAATTCAGAGGGATTTCTTGGAGCGAGGATCAAGGATTCACCTGGCGCACAGCCCTGCGAGGGGAGTTTGCACATAATTTCGCCTTTGATGATTCTGTTGTGTATGTGGTTACCGACAATGGACTTTATAAATCCATTGATGGGGGAGGAACCTGGGCGCTGTTTCCAAATATTGTCAACGCCAATGGCACCAGACGTATTTTGACCCATGAATATTTTGCAGTAGGCGTAAGTTCGGGTCACACAGTCTGGGTAGGCACCGCGGACGGATTGGCTAAGACTTTTGATAACGGTCTAAGCTGGGAAATTTTTCAAACTTTTGAACCAACCGCTCAACAAAGCAGTCCTCGAACCTATGCGTATCCCAACCCATTTTCTCCCAGTGTTCATAATATTTTAGACGGAATGGGGCATGTTCGAATTCAATATAACACGACCCAGACAACCCGGGTAACTTTGAAAATCTACGATTTCGCTATGCAACTTGTAACGACTGTTGTTGAAAATAAAGCACGTCCTGCCGGCGACGACTTTTATGAAATTTGGGATGGTCGGGATTCAAGGGGGGTGCAGGTTGACAATGGAGTGTATTTTTACCGCCTTGATTTGGAGGGAGATGGTACCTTTTGGGGTAAGCTGATTGTATTAAATTAAATTACCGGGCGCGGCGGAGCCGCAATTGCAAATTGCAAAATGAAAAATGCAAATTGAAAAATTAATTTCGCACCTCTCAATAATGACGCCGAAGGCAAATGACTTGAATGGCTTAACGACTCGGCGTG
>JBHIAW010000131.1:0-8415 GCA_046758765.1 bacterium | reverse complement strand
AACGAACCTTGCTTACTTAGTGCTAAAATTTACAAAGATTCCTACGGAATGACAGAACAGCCTGAATAGTTACTATTGAAGTGATTAAAAAGCTAACCTTCTTGGTTTTGTATTAAGAACGGAACAAATTAAATGAAAGAAGCTTTTTTCGATTTTGAAGAGCAAGTTTATCTAAACTGCGCCGCACAGGGTCCATTTCCAAAAGTAACAGTTGATGCAATTCGCAACGCGATTCAATTAAAATCTAATCCTTACACCATTGAAGACACCATTTATTTTGATCTACCGGCGCGGGTTCGGAAGAGGGCAGCCCGGCTTATTGGTGCCAGGCCTGAGGAGATTGCTCTTTCCACTGGCGCTTCTCACGGAATTAATATTGCAGCTAATGGATTACCCTTGACAGTAGGGGATGAGATTCTTGTCGCTGATAGAGAATTTCCGGCTAATGTTTATCCGTGGCTTAATCAGGAAAAGCGGGGGGTAAAAACCAGGATTATTAAACCGGAAGGGCGATTCATAACTCCGGAGGATTTTGAGAGGAATATTTCACCAAGAACAAAAGTCATTGCCGTGAGCTTTGTGAATTACGCTAACGGCTATCGAGCTGATTTGAAGTTCATTGGGAAACTGTGTAAAAATTACAATATTTATTTTGTGGTCGATGGTTCTCAAGGCGTGGGGGGTGTTCCCATAAATGTGAAAGAATTAGGCATAGATATTATGGCGGTAGCCGGCTACAAATGGCTGTTGAGTCCCTACGGTTCGGGTTTTGTTTATGTTCGTGATGCCATTTTAGAGAAAATCTCTGTACCAGAAGTTAATTGGGCCAGAATCAAAGGCGCTGAGGACTTCAACAGTTTGCTCAAATATAAACTGGAATTTTGTGAGGGTGCTCCCCGATTCGATTATCCTGAGACAGCCAATTTTCTCAACAATGCGGCCATGGAGGCTTCATTAAATTTCCTTTTAAATGTTGGCGTTAAAAAAATACTCGCACATTGTCAGTCACTTTTGGATTATTTAATTGAAAATCTCCCTCAAGACAAATTTCAAATCATAAGCTCATTACAAGCAAAGCACCGCTCTAACTTTTTATCAATTTCGGCTCAAAGTCCAGAAGATACAGCGGCAGCCTTTCGTCGATTAAAGGAAGGGCACGTTCATGTAAGTCTGCGGGAGGATGCCCTGCGGATTTCTCCCCATGTTTATAATAACCGCGAAAATATCGACAAATTGTGTGAACTTCTTTCAGGAAACGCTAGCTTTGTATCGCAACACGTCCTCGTTAGCGGTGCTGCCCACAGGAAGGAACTTCGTTACCGGTAAGCAGCTCAATCGAGACGAGTTGAGTTACACTTCAAGATCGTGCTTTTTAGGCATAACCTTTCCGAAATTTAAAGCAATTCCGACGTGTACCTGTCGGCACGGTGAAGCCTTCTAAGAAAAGCTAACCTTCTCCAAGAAGGTTAGCTTTTGACGATGAAATAGACACTAACCTTTTAAGAAGAGGTCAGCGTCTTGCGACACCTCGCACGGACATGTTACGGCTTGATTTTTCTAATCGTCTAGTAGAAAATAATTTAAAATTTTTTCCGCATAAAGAAGGGATCATAGCTAATGTTCTACTTTAGAGCATGTTAATCATTGACTATAAAGGTATGTTCAATACCGAAAGGAGTCGGAAAAATGATGCATTGTATGATATGGTGCATCCTCTTTACATTGTCAGCGATTCATACAGAACTATCCACAGCATCTCAATCTTACCAGCAGAAGACCAAAAAATTTAAGGAAAAGTGTTGGTCAGATAATGATCAACACACTGTTTTAGGATTAATGAAAAATGTCATCAAGGCACCATTAGAACAGGTTTATAAGAATGACGATTACATACAGACTTTTGGGTGCGCCTATGAAGATGATGATATTGAGCAAAATTCTATTCGTGCAGTTTATCGGGCAATTGATCAATCGTTACGGAATCGAAGAATTACCGCCCGAGATAATATTTTAGGATTGCTGCACTCAAGACCTCCTCGGCCAGATAATTTAGCACGCGATTATAATTTATACGTTAATTTGGTGAAGGATTCGAAAGTTCAACAGGCACGATATGAAGTAAAGATACTCGACCTGGTTGTGGTTCCGACTTTTGAATCAAGGCGTGCGGTTTGGACCCGAGTGATTACTCGCTATGCCTATCAAGAGGATTTCAAAAAAGCGCCTTCACCTGTTGATACGCCTTCGGAATTTGTAGAAATCATGGAGCTGGCGGAGGAAATTCTAGAGGCGGCTGGGAAAGGAAAGTTTAAGAAGGTCAATGAACTTATCTCAAATACGAATAAACCTACCTTTCACCCCTCGGATATTCGGGATTTAGTATTTGGAGATTATCTGAGTTTATTCTTCGAAAATGAATCATCTATGGGAGAAATAGCAGCCATCTATATAGGTAAAGGCATTTACATAGCTAAGATTCCTAAGATAGGCACTAGGATTCTCAAATTTGGCGAGGAGCGGCTTTTTGGTCTCAGGTTGGACACAAGTTTATTTCGTCGAGCCAGCAGTCTTTTTGTGAATTTGCAGTATCATGCACCGGAATCGGTATTACAATGTTTGCTACTGAGGTTTGGACACAGAAAGCCCTTATTTTTGCCACACGTAGAGTCAGCAAGTAGATAACTAATCAAATCAAAACACAGGATTGGACGTGCTTCGAGAGAAAAGATACAAATCTCAGAGATTTGTGTTAGCGAAAATTGCAAGGAACACATTACAAGGCCAAGCCAGGTTAAGATATAGAAAAAATTTTGAGAGGGCTCTAATAATTAGTATATTGGCAGCAATTTTTGGTATCCGCTTAGGAGCAAGTTTTGATATGAATGAATACATTATGGACAAAAAAAGTGTCAGCTTCGAAACCATCGACATACCCCTGATTGAACCACGCATTGAACCACCGCCCGTTCTCAAAATGGAAGAAGTAGTAGAAGTGACTAAAGAGGATGAAAATCAAGAAAATGTTAATCTTGAGGAGATAGAAGAACTTCTTGGAGAAAATGAGGAAGAGGTAGAATTAGCCCTTAATTCTGATGATTTTGGAGCATATCTCCTTTCAAATTCCCCCTTAGGAAGCATAAGAGGACCGGAAATTCAACTCCGGAAGAAACTTGGCCATGGGGATGGGAAGATCTCTTTGAAAAAAAATAAATCATACGACTCTTTGATTTCAGAAAGTGAAATTGACATGGATATTGGTAAGGCTCAACGTCTGGAAAGAGGCTCTGGTTCTTCTGATGTCACTATTGACGTGGCAAGCCAATCCAATAAAAAAATGGACCAAAGGGCAAAAGAAAAATATCATTCTGATGAGATATCTCTGGGGATTTCTGGCGTTCCTGAAAAGATATTGTCTTTTGGCTCCTCAAGTATCGGGACTGAAGATTACAAACTCTGGAATAAACTTACTGCAGAATTAGATAGGCTCAACAAGGGTAGATATGGAACCAGTCCAAAAGAAATGAAACGAAACAGTCGAGGGTTTATTCTGGGTTTTGGCTACTCAGACGGAGTACAACACGAGATCCACTGGCGGAAGGACGGTAATGTCTGGATTAAGATAATTGGACAGAGTAGCAAAAATACCTTACAGGAGCTCAGAAGGGCATTAAACGCTCTTATTAGTCTTTCTCTATCTAATTAGTAGGAGTTTGGGCTTATGAATAGATTTTTCGTAAGTATGTCATTTTTTCTGTTAATCTTAAACTTGCGACTTACTTATGGCCAGCCGGTAAGTTCTCTTTATGAAGAAGTACAACAGAGCTATAAAAGTCAACAATACCAAAAAACTGTGGATGTGTGCCAACAAATCCTGGCTCGTTGTGCTGAAAGTGTTCCGGACGTAGAGTGTCGATTTACAGATGTGATGAAAAGTGTTTATCGCTATAAAGGATTCGCGGAGTACCAATTGTATCTCGCTGATAGAGATTTGGTGAGACTCGATGCAGCCATATTATCTTTAAAGAAAAGTTATGAATTGTTTGGAGACCCTGAGATTGCTTTTAACTTTGGGTACATGGAGTCACTGCGCGCCATAGAAATGCGGGACGGTGCCTACTTGGATGGATTGGTGCACGGTTGGCAAGGCATCTTAGGGTTATATGCCAAAGATGAATGGACTGTGTCACAGGAATTAGTTGAAAAACTGAGAATTTTTGTTGATCAAGCCGTTGAGTTAACCATTACGCCGCCAGATAATGCCATGACGAACGGCTTATTTACCAGCTTTATGGTTAGATTGGCCTGTGATTTAGCAGAGAAAGGATTCCTGGGCAAGCAGGATAGTTTGTTTTTTCGCATATATAGGCAGCGTGCCGTAGAAGACGAATTCAATTTGAGAGGAAATGAATGGCGCGCACGCGGTTTTGCGGCGCAAAAAGATTTAAATGAATATCCTGACGACTTTAATTATCGAAAAACCAGGCGATTTTTAGAGCTCGCCTATCAACATGCCAAAAGTACAGAACGACAAGCTGAGATGCTAAAGGAACTGACAAAAGTGGCTTTATTTATGGAAAAAGAAGGCATAAACGCTCAACCAGAAGCCGAGCTACAGTACGCCCGAGAAAAGGCCCGGCAGGCGTATAGTTTATTGGTGGACCGGGGATCCGATATCAGCTTATCACTTGCCACTGAGATTAAGAAAGTGTATGGCAATGCTGTATTCCGTTTAGTCAACTATTATTTCAGCTTTGCTGATTCCAGTAATAGATTGAATGCTTATACCCGAGCAAAACGCGTTGGTGGAGAACTATTACTGCCCGATGGGCGCTATGGGCGTAAACAAAAATTTGAATGGGAGGGTTATGAAGATTTGTATTTAAGGCTTTCCGAGATAGGCTACGAAATTGGAGATAAACATTTTGCAGTGGATATGGTTGATAAAGCCTGGAAAGCCGCTCTTGACGCTAATGGAATATCCCAAAGTAGTATTTGTGATCAGTTAGATTTCTATAAGGCTTCGGAATTGTTACCGTTCGCTAGAGTCTATAAGCAGATCGCTGAACGGTTTGGATTGCAACCAGTGCTGCATTGGCTTCGACCTATCATTAAGTGCATTGCTGACCATGCTCGAACACTTTCAACGTCCAAAGAGGGGGTCAAATCGTGAAAAGATGGTTCTTTTACACTTTGTTAATTCTGTTCTTAGGGAGCAGCAGAAATCTAAATGCTCAGCCTATTGAAATGAAATTGGAAGAGCAAATGGTTGTGCTTGAACGAGATGTGGTGAGAATTTACAACGAACTTCAAAAATTCTTAATGGAAGACACCAGAAGAGGAAATGAATTGTTAGCTTTTGAATCTCTCATCACTATATATGTTGACGAGGTTCTCAATGTTTATGATACCTTCTGGAGAATTAAAGGCAATACATTAGAATCCCATCAAAATATTGCTGCACGCTGTCTTATTTTTCGAGCCTTGACCTATTTGGAGAGGGCTCGTGAAAGTTCTGCTAATTATAGCAAAGCTTGTAGAGATTATAAGAGAGCTTTACATTTGGCTCAGAATGAACTGAACGAGCCACTTCTCAGTACAAAACTGCCTCACGAAGTCTGGGTCGGTCAGAAACTTTATACCCGCTTAGCAGACCTCTTAGACAACCGCGGTAAGAATTTTCAGATGATAGACTGCTTCAACATTACAAATAATTTGTCGCAGATGGGGGCAAAGAAATGAAGGCAATCGCGTGTTCATTATTGTTAAATGTAGTCTTTCTATGCTTCGTATCCATAAGTTATCCCTTGCAAGAGCAGAGCGTGCTTGTGAAAAGAATGCTTCAGCACGAAAATGATATATTAAATACTTATCTGGAATATCAAAAACTTTACTATGAGGACAAATCACGACTCCATGAACTGGTGGCTTTCGAGGATTTGCTGACCGTTTATATTAATCAAGTCATGGAGATTTACGAGACCCTAACCCTATCAGAAAAAAAGACACAAACTCCACGAGATATTGCCGCACGTGCCTTAGTTTTCAAAGCCTTGATGTTCTTAGAAAAAGCACCACTTAATGTGGAGTACTATGAGAAAGCCTGTTATGAATATTATGAAGCGCTTATTCTATATGAAGATACTGAAGATCCGCCTGTTATTTATAAAGATTTGCCTCGAATGATTCAAGCGGGGAATAAAACCTATTTTCGTCAAATTGATATTTTGGAAGACAAGGGCCAAGGATTACTCGCCTTTGGGAAAGTAAACATTACATTCAGGAACTTCATGGTCACGGCGAATTTTGATCCACAAATGATTGAACTTATTAGGATGGGAGATTCAAATCATTTGAATTCAAAATACACCTATGAATTGGCAGAGTCAAGAATTAAGAATGCTTTTGCTGAGGTGTTTAGAAGGTCAAGAGAAGTCAAAACCTACGTAGCTTTACCCCAGGGAACGTACATATTGCGATTAAATTCAACGAAGAGGATCGATTACACACCTTTGACAATATTTTATGTTCTGGCTAATCAGCAACAGCATCAAATCATGGAACCATTAGCGGATAGGATTATTCTTTATGAAAATCCTACAACTAAGAGAGTGGACTATTTTAAGTTTAGAAGAAACAAGCAAAACATAGAATCAGTTCATCTTTCTACCAGTTACAATTTTCAAACGAGTGCAAATGGCGGTTTAGCAAAACAAAAGGGTAACAAAGGAGATTCTGCGAGGCTCTCTACTTCCCACGAAAAATTAGTTGCAGAAATTGTGGCCCACTATTTACCTCAAATTGACATCAAATTGATGTTTGATTTAAATGATCCTGAAATCAAAGACAATGCTATCCAAATTATTTCACGATCTATCGTTAGTTTTGTAGAAAGTGAAGAATATTATAATGAATGGAGTCTATGGACCGCGAGTTGGGACATTTGTAAAAACGTGCGTGAAATCATAAGTCCTGGCAGCCAGATTCCCATTGAACTGGTTGAACTTATCCACAAAGTTCTAACAGAATTGTAACCTCCCAAATTCGGAGCTTGTCGATCCAAGGCTTCGCCCCTCAATCGAATTTCAATTCGCTTGCAGCAAATGACAGTGATCCGACAGTGTAAAACCTCGGTCTTGGTCAGGAAAATCTCGTTGCTAAGTTAGCAGAGGGTGTGAGAAGTACAAGCGAGATGTTCCTTAGCTCAGCAACACCTTGGTGTCATTCTGGAAGAATCTTTTTAATAAACAGAACCTTACGTCCAATCAAAAGAGATTCCTGCTCGAATGACAAGCACCGCCGAGTCTGACTTTTCGCACAGTCTGTGAACGAATACGGTTGGTTACCTCAC
Organism: bacterium; assembly: GCA_046758765.1. Taxonomy (GTDB): domain Bacteria; phylum Zhuqueibacterota; class Zhuqueibacteria; order Oceanimicrobiales; family Oceanimicrobiaceae; genus JBHIAW01. Next base: position 1,067 of record JBHIAW010000131.1, on the reverse strand, counting down.
GGTAACTGAGGTTTTACCCGATGGTGTATTTTTTGCTTGCTTATTTGGTTACATTTTTTTAACATTTATTATTAAATAAGGAGTACATCAAAATGAAACGGAAGAAACCTGTTGCGAGTAAGGAAACGCGTCGGAAGCTAAAAGAGGCTTTTGAAAAAATCAAAAATCAACAAGGCACTCCATTCCATAATAAAGATTTGGACAACGAAGATAAAGAAGAGAACAAGGAATAGAAAATTTGTTATTCACACAGGGTCAAATAACATATTGACCCTAGATGGAGCGACTTTTTATCATTCGTAAGGCAGCATTTTTGATTTTTTTTTGAGAGATTAAGGCTCGATTCATTGTCTATATATATAGAAAATTAATTTGCGTAATATAAAGTCAGTACTCACAATAATCATTCAGAATAATGAATAGCTTCGGAGTTGAAAAACGAAAATATCCTCGAATCGACACCTCACGGGACCGTCATTGGAAGATCAAAGTTTTTGGTGTTAAGGGAAGGCCCTTGGAAGGTCAAATACTGAATCTCAGCTTGGGTGGGGTGGCATTCGTCAGTCACTGGAGAAGTATTGCAAGAGCAGTAAAACGATTCACACCCAAAGTTGAAATTCAACTACCAGGCGGTGCTTCTGTAGATGCTACTACAACACTCGTGAGAGTTGAACCCAAACCTACGAGCGATGATTGTATTTGCGTACTTCGGTTAACAGATATGAATAGTAAAAGTTCCTCAAGGCTTGCACGAGTGATATGCTAATTTCCTACCCAAACCTGCAGGAATTTAAGAGACCGTTCTAATTTATTTTGCTTCATTCTCTCCCTTCTAACTTCAATTTCCCTTTTCGCATAAGATAACCCCTTGACTTTGTCGGAAAAAAAATTATCTTAGAAGTATGTCAAGGCGCTGACTTTGATCAGAAGTTAATGTCTTTTTTGACCGCACAAGCGGCTGCTTAGAAACTTGGCTGAAAAGGCCCAAAATGCTCACGCAGGCGTCCGCGCCTGGTTGTCTTTATGTCGGGCGAGGACGCCCAACGGAGCAGAATAGTAGGCTCTCG
>JBHIAW010000130.1:0-8518 GCA_046758765.1 bacterium | reverse complement strand
ACTAAACATATTACTTTCACTAACCTCATGTCTCCCTCCTCTGTTTCTTCTTAGCGAATCCTCGTCGATTTATTATGAGATCAGAACATCGGATTTGCCGAATTCGGGACTTCCCGACCAGACTTCTAGGAGAAGAAATACTTTCTTTAGTCAATAATAATTTGCGGTGGCGAGGCGCCCACACAAGAGTCGTTCTTGTGTTTGACAGTATAGTTATGTCTGCCCTCGGGTGCATCTGACTGGACATCCAATGTTTCTTTGAAGCCATTGCTAGAGTTTAATATGACCCGGTCTACATCAAATATTCCGTGTGGGAAAGAAATAGCCACCTCTTCCTTGATTTGTTTGGCATTAAAAGTAACGCTGTCTCCCGCAGTCCCTTGCCTCGGCTTCTTTGCACGGAAACTTCCTGGAACAACCCTGCAGTTCGGTTCTCCGCTCTTTATGTTAACCGGTATGTTTGCCATGATTCCAGCCTCCTTTCGTCTTTTTGGTTTGTGCTTGGGATTATTTCTGTTTACGATTTACCACTGCATCGGTGTATCGCGCTTGGTAAACGAAAAGGGTACCAAATTCAAGTACCGTCTATAGTTGGATTCGTCCCGAGGTCATGGTTTGAACGTCTGGATGGCTCCCTTCTGCGATTTAGGTAGAAGTAAATCCCGATCTCAGGCCATTAACAGACCATCGTACAGTATCCCGGTACACGCTACTGGCAATCGGCAGGTCGAGATTCCTGACCCTCTTCCCTACACCCAGTTCAAGCTCTTGAGAAGCCCTGCCAGCGGCGATTAATCAATAATTATTTGCGGTGGTGAATTGCCTTCTACCATCTGCTTGTCCTTGTGGCAGAAGATACTGTACTCATATGTGCCGGTGACATTCGGTGGTATTTTTCTCGTAAGTGAAGTGCCAGAGGATATGGTTTTTTGATGGATTTCAAGTGGATCCATACCAGGCGGAAACCAGATGGTAATATCCCCATCGTTGGCTTCCCAGGTAATTTCGTCGTCCTTAATCGCTTTTACACGTTTGATTTTCCAGCGCTTTTTAAGTACTCCCTTCTTCTCAATTTTAGGTTTGTGTTGACTCATAATTACCCTCCTTTGAAGTTTTGGGTCTTAGCCCGTGCTCTTTTTATATCTGCTGATTAGCCCCTTCTAACTTTTTGAATTTTGCGTACAATTGTCCCCGGGAAGAACATTCTTTCGAAAATATTAGTCAATGTTTTCTACCAATTTTTCAAAACGTGCATCGGAACGTAATTGACGTAGGCCAGGTTCATGCTCTATTTCTGCCAAGGAATGGCCATTCTGTAGCGCGTTCCCTAGCCACTGGAGAGCTAATTCTCGCTCACCTAATTGTTCGTAAGCATGTCCAATAAGGTACATCACGTTCGGACTCTTCGGCCCAATGGTAAGCACTTTCTCTATAAGCTGAAATGCCTTAACACTATCGCCCAGCATTGTATAATATCCGACTAAATGGGAAAGCACCTCTGGATCCAGTGGATTTACTTTCCTGTTTTCCTCGGCCATTTCAGCAGCTCGTTGATATATGTCGTAAGCCTTCGCACGCTCACTGGACGTCCAGTAGTAGGCTGAAGCCAGATTACCCCAAACTAGATAGTTAAGGTCGTTCAAATCCAGAGCCTTCTGATACATCCGTGCGGCATCGGCGAAGCGCCCTTCCATATAGTAAAGCGTTCCAAGGTTGGAGCAGCCTCTATAGGACTCTTTAATTGCGAACGAGCGTTCAAACATTTCGCGAGCATCTGCCCAGCGCTCTAGAAGGTAATAGATGCCACCGAGGTTGTTGTATCCTCGATAGTTGTCTGGGGTGAGTTCCACTATTTGGCGAAATGGCGCAATCGCATCCTGGTAGCGCCCGTGTCGGTAATAGAAGACCCCCAAATCATTGTACCCAGCCCAGTAGTCCGGCTTCAATTCAATGGCTTTCTGATAAGTTAATTCGGCCTCCTCAAGTCTTCCCTGGGCCTCATAGGCCTTTGCCAATCCCCGATATGCGTCTGCACTCACCGGATCAAGAGTCAGGGCTCGTTGGAATTTCTTAATCGCCTCCTCATACTGCCCGGTTCCGGTATGTATTAGGCCCAGAGTAACGTTTACGGGTGCTAAAAGATCATTCAGTTCAACAGCACGCTCGCAGTTCCTAACGGCATGCTCTACCCATTGAGCGTCTTTAGAGATCTCGTACTTACGCCAATAGGCTTCCCCCAAACCTCCATAGGCCAGAGCGTAATGGGAATCTTGGGCAATGGCCCGGTTAAACAAGTCAATGGCCATGTCCAGGTTTTCTGCCTTTTCGTAGCGTTGGACATACCCGAGACCTTGCAGATAAAACTCGTAGGCTTCCGGTACCGTGGTGCCTCCTTCCGCCAATACCCTTCGCGTTTCAGGTCGCAATTCTACATTGAGCATCTCCGCAATCTTAATGACAGACTCGTCTTGCAAAATAGAGACATTTGACCTATTCTCGTCAATTACACAGGAGCTTAGCTGTCGTAGAGTATTCGCATCAACAAGATTTAAGGTCAAACGGAATCTATCACCAATACGTTGCACGCTACCAGATACAACCAGATTGACCCCGAACGTCTGCTGCGCCTCGCTGGCGCTTTCAATCCCGCCTCGGCGCACTTCACTTGCGGGCACCACCCAGAGCGAACCTTGAAACCGTTCCAGTTGAGTGAGCTTACTGCTAAGAGTTTCTACTAGACCATCACTAAACGCCTGGTTAGTCGGGTCATCCCCTACGTTTGCAAAAGGCAGAACGAGCACGTGCTTCTGGGCGGGCACGCCTTTAAAATCTAGCAAGTTCTTCACAGCACGCCAGTCTGAACGAATCAGAAGCCCTAGCACAATCAGTAGCATCAACCCTGAGATAATACCGGTTAACTTACGGTTGAGCCGCAGGCGACGAGCGTGAGGAGGAGCCATTGTTCTGAGTGTGGTTGATCCGAGCCAACCCATATCACTCATCACACTCATTATGTCGTCTCGTAACTCAGAAGCTGTTTGATAACGCTTACTTGGTTCTTTCTCCAAGCATTTGTTCACGATTCTGTCAAGCTCTAAAGGAATATCTTTAAGTAAATGTGTCATAGGAACCGGGTCTTCATTCAAAATCGAAAACACCACTGCCTGATCGTAATCACCCTTAAAGGGTAGACTTCCAGTTAGCATTTCATACAGCACCACGCCTAAGGACCAAATGTCCGTACGGTGATTCACATCTTGCCCACGTGCCTGCTCGGGCGACATATATGCCACCGTGCCCATAGTGGTTCCGCTTTTAGTAATCTGCGTACGTCCAGCCAACTTTGCCAACCCAAAATCCATTATCTTCGGTTTTCCATTTTCATCCAACATAATGTTGGCGCTTTTGATGTCCCGATGAATGATGCCTTTTTTGTGGGCCGCCTGCAGACCTTCAATAACCTGAATTGCAAGTTCCAGAGCCTGCTCAAACCTTAGCGGTCCCGCTTCGATTCTTTCTTTTAGAGTTTGCCCTTCAATGTATTCCAGTGAAATAAACGATTGTCCAACGCTCTCTTCGATTTCGTAAATAGTGCAGATATTAGGATGGTTCAATCTGGCAGCAGCTTGAGCTTCATACACAAAACGGGATTTTTCTTCCCGGCTGCCTGTCGCTTGCAAAGGGAGAAATTTGAGAGCGACGGTGCGCTTTAAGTTAATATCCTCGGCCTTGTAGACAACGCCCATACCCCCCTCACCGAGCTTTTCCAAAATTTGATAGTGAGAAATTGTTTTCCCAATCATTTACGACACTTCCCACTTTGAGGTCTCTATTTCTACCTCAGATTACAAAGACACACCGCATTTGTCGATTTGGCATGCTGAAGTTTTCCTTAATCTTATAAAAGCATTGGCTAGTTTTACCGGTCTTCCGAGAATTGATCCTTACTTCAGAAATACTACGGACGAGTTGCCACAACGTGCGCTCTTAGAAGATAAGATTCTGTTTGTTAACATATTTAAATAAAATAAACGTGAAATGCAAGCAAAAAATATTAAAAAAATGTCACAGGGACTTCATCTAATCATGTCATTGAAATGTCAGGAATCTCTGCATGATTGTTTTATGTCGCTTCACGACTGGCAATTAAGTTCTCAAAAATAAACGAATCTTCATTTTAAAATCGTGGATTATTCTTACAAGCAGTCTGTTGTTTTTTGCCTTGCATTTGAATGACAATTATGATAAATTGAGAATCAAATAACCCCTTGAGGAAATAGAATCAACTATGAAATCGATGAAGCTTTACGTGCCAACGTTTAGTCATAAAATCTTGCTGTTATTATTTCTTTGTAATTTAATTTTAAATGCCCAGGAGTACCTTACTTGGGCGCCTTACGGGCGTTTCACCGAAAAGGCGATTGATGAGTCTTCGGGGTTCGTTAAAAGCCGACAATTCGAAAATGTATTTTGGACGCATAACGATTCCGGAGACAAAGCACGGATCTTTGCAACCACCGCAAAAGGTAAGTTGATTCGCCAGATTTGGATTCCAGCAGCTAAGAACATAGACTGGGAAGATATTGCTGTCGATGATTCGGGTCATCTCATTATTGGCGATTTCGGAAATAATATGAATAAACGCAAGGACCTCACTATTTATGTGGTTGAAGAGCCGAATCCTTACGAATCCAACTATGCCAAAGTTGTAAAGCGTGTCCCATTTCAATTCCCTGACCAGCGAGACTTTCCAGATCCCAGTTGTATGAACTTCGATTGCGAAGCCACGTTTTGGGCCAACGGACACCTGTATTTACTAACGAAACATCGAAGTGATCGTAAGACCAAGCTCTACAGGTTTGGATCATTGGAAAGTTCTCAAAGACAAACCTTAACCGTAGTTGGCGAACTTGACATCGACAGTGCTGTAACCGCTGCCGATATTTCCTCCGATGGTAAGCATTTGTTAGTTCTGTGTTATGAGTACATTTATTTATTCGAGAAACCTGAGGACAGTGATAATTATTTAGCTGGAACTTCTAAGCGGATACTTCTGGAAGGTCGCTCAAGTGAGGGAGTTTGTTTTGACGGTTCCGATATTCTGTTTACTAATGAACAGAGTGAAATCTATAGACTCCCTGTAAGTTATTTTGACCAATATTCTACCTATTTGCCACCACTGCCTCAAATATCTCTTCCCAAATTACAGAGTTTTCGGTTGGACGGATTAAATAAAGAATGGACTGAAAAGCAAAAGGGTACCATCGTACTCAATCGAAACAACATAACCCATTCAAATCAAACCTACTGTGAGGCTCCAAAAGTACAAATTGGTTGGACGGAAGACGGGTTTCTAATCTTAATATCAGACTGGGTCTTACCAAAACATAAGAAAAATCCACAGCAGTTAATAAGACTTATGTACAGTCTAGGGTACGAAAGGACGGTTCATCTCGAAAAAGGAGCCTTTGTTTTGGATTTCATGAAATCGAAAAAAGAGTATTCTTTCAAGCAACGCTACCCTATCCCTCTTAGGGAGAAACAGATTCCAACCTTTAAAATGAATAACCATGACAACAAACATGTACTAGAAATATTTATCCCCACAAAAAGAACGAAATTAATGGGGATGAACCCCGCTGATAGATGCCTATTTAATTTAATCCTAAATCCCAATACCTCTTGCGAATGGTACTGGGCATCGGACAGCTCCATGTATTCACATTTAAACCCATACATTTGGGGGGAGTTAGTATTGCAGGAAAAGTAAGTCCAAACCAATTCCTCACAATACTTTCAAAACCACTAAAGTAATATCATCTGCTTGCTCGATTGACCCTGTAAATTCATCAACGCTTTCGCAAATCTTTTCGATAATTTCTTTTGCGCTTGAATGTCGATACTGCCTAACAATTTGTTTTATTCTTTTTTCTCCAAATTGATCTTCTTGTTCATTTTCAGCCTCTGTAACACCATCCGAATACATAACGATAATTTCACCAGATCTCAATTGAAGTTGACCTTCTTCAAAAGGATAATCAGGAAACATGCCCATCACCACTCCACCGATTTCCAATTGAACAAACTTGCCCCGATGATCTAATAAGAATGGGAAATTATGGCCAGCGTTGACATAGTGCATAGTCTTATTCTTACAGTCTAGCACGCCGTAAAATAGGGTTACAAATTTTTCAGGGTCGGTGTTGGTATATAAGAGATAATTCGCTTGATCTATGCACTCTTTACAAGAAGAATTTATTAATGCTTGTCCTCTGAGAGTCGCTTGTAAGTTGGACATCAATAGAGCTGCAGGAATGCCTTTACCCGAAACATCACCCAAAGCTACCCCCAATCGGTCATCAGTGAGCTCAATAAAATCAAAGTAATCCCCACCGACTATCTTAGCCGGTATACTCTTGCCTGCTAAATCAATGCATTCAATTTGAGGACTCTTCTTTGGAAGAAGCCCGATTTGAATGTTATGGGCCATCTCCAATTGCTGCTCAAAATACCGTAACTGCTTTTCTTCTTCATACAGTCTGGCGTTTTCAATGACCTGTGCGGATTGTGACGCTATGATGGAGAGCAGCCGCTGATCACCTTTTGAAAATTGTCCACCTTCTTTTTTATTAAACAAATTTACAACGCCTATGAGTTTACCTTTACACATCAGAGGAACACTTAATATTGAGCGTATACCTTGAGCTACGGTATGCTTCCCATACATTGTCTGGGCATGGCTACTATCATTGATTACTAACGGTTTTCGATTTTTTATCATCCAGCCGCTTAATTCATCATCCAAACGATATTTTACGCCCATCTTAGAACTAGCCGCTTTTCTGATTAAGGTCTTAAAAGGATCGTCACTTTGCTTTTCTTCGAGCAGATGAATGGTACCTTGCTCTGCGCCAATCGCTTTAACGGAAACCGAAACAACTTTGTCCAAAATCTGTTCTACGGGTATGGTAGAGCTTATGATTCTTGCCAACTGATTGATAGTCCAAAGGTCCTCAATAGATTTCTTAAGGCGCTCATTTTCGGATAGCAGCTTTTTTAATTCTTCATTTTTGATCTTTTTGGTGACGGACACAATTGAACTCCTCGATTAATTAAAATTCTATTCCATCTAACCTGGAGAAGCCGGAACCCAAAAAGACAAAATCATTAAGGACAAAATAATTATGAATGATTTTGTCTTCAAAAGTTAAGAAAATTAGTTATGATTGTCAACCATTCTGTGTTATTTACCTAACATATATAATTGCCAGAGATCTCGGCTGCTGGTATGTAGAAACGGTAATATGGCCAATTTGCCGGTCTTGCCAATACTTTTCTCTAAATATCTTAATTCATCAAATTTCTCTTTTATCTCAGGATCGGCGGTAACTTTAAAGCCGGTTTCCCGCATTAACAATATGCCTTTGGCTCTTATGGCTAACTCTAAGTGAATGCGTAATAAGCACAACATATCGGCTACAACCTCACCTGGAAAACTTCTCTTAAGTGATTGCAGATACTTCCCAATTCTTGTTTCTGAAATCTTTCCAGAAGTGATCATCTGGAGCAATTCCATATCGGTATCGAATCCAACTCCTAACCAACTGCGTGTAGCTTTTTCACTTTGAGCAAATACAATCATTATCAGTAAAGGTAGGGCGATCAAAAGAGTTACGGTAGTGATTATGGGAGGTAAGATAAAATGATTAAAGAAGGAATGGATTAGAATAGCCATCCCCAGTCCAGGAAGAAAGATTCTGACTTTTTCTGAAGACTTACGTTCGGATAGATTCTTGGAAATAATTCCAAATATCGCTGTTGTGCCCCCATGCATGACCGCAGTACCAAAGCCACGAATTATCCAGAGTAAGATATTAGGGCTTTGAAGAGATTGAAGATAATAAACATTTTCGATAAATGCGAATCCTGCACCTACTGCAAAACCGTAAATGGCGCCATCAACCATAAAACCAACTTTCTTTGATTTAATCAAATAGACAATATAAACAGCTTTCAAGAATTCCTCAGACAGAGCTGCAACATATCTGGAATAAACTCTAGTACTTAGCGACAACAAATCTATGATCCAACGGTTGAAGAATAAGCAAACACCCGCAACGATACTACCTACAAGTATGGTTTGTAAAACAGAATGTAGTTTTGCCAGCTTGTAGCTGTCGAGAAAAATTAATGCCATGAGAAATATAAAGACGGGTAGAAGGCTGACGACGATTCTAGCGAGTTCGATCATATAAACAAGACTTGAGTGCTGAATTGAATCTAAATTATTCTTACAACAAACAACGGAGAGAAATTCAATAGCTAGTGACTGAACGAAAACTCGATTCTTAATGTCATTGCGAGCGCTTCTCAGCGAAGCAATCTCCATCTTAGGCACGACAGGAGATTGCTTCGGCACAAAACGCCTCGCAATGACAACTAAATTAATAGTTTTCGTTCAATCACTAGCTAAACCAGTACCGCGAAGCTACAGTATCTTCAACGAAAACATAAATTC
>JBHIAW010000129.1:0-8537 GCA_046758765.1 bacterium | reverse complement strand
GTCCATGGTAAGGGTGTCGGGATTGGTGGTACCACTCAAATCGCCACTCCAACCAGTGAACTCAAAACCTGTGTCAGGTAGCGCTGTCAACGTAACTACGGTTCCGTCATCATAAATCCCGCCTGCTGGTTCTAATGTGACACTACCTGAACCGACGGTGCCTACGGTCAAGGTGAACTGCTGTGGCGGTAACGCGGTAAAGGTGGCGGTCACATTCTTATCCGAGTCCATGGTAAGGGTGTCGGGATTGGTGGTACCACTCAAATCGCCACTCCAACCACTGAACTGAAAACCTGCATCTGGTACCGCTGTCAAGGTCACCACTGTTTCTTCAACATAAACGCCGCCACCTGGTTCTAACGTCACACTACCCGACCCGACGGTGTCGACCGTCAGGGTGTACTGCTGGGGTGGAGGCGTAGTCACCAGAAAATTGTCCGCACTCGTACCGGTACCAGTAGGATTCGTCACACTGATAGGACCCGTACTCGCACCGCTAGGCACCGTGGCATTAATCTCAATGTCCGAAACTACCGTAAAAGTAGAAGCCGGAGTGCCGTTGAATGCCACGGTACTGGCGCCAGTAAAGTTGCTCCCCACAACCGTCACCACCGTCCCCACTGGTCCGGCGGTTGGACTAAATGAACTGATAATCGGAACAGGAGGTAAAGCATCGCTGCGCGTGATATATACTGCCATTTCAGGGCCAATACCGTCTGGTCTGCTCCAGGTCTGGTCGCCCGCAGGAAGATTGACATTCTGCTGATTTACAATCGTGCCGTTGGTGACATCGTACCACTTGAAGTTATACGTACCGCTGACCATGTTTGTCAAACCAATATCCGCTGAAAGGCTTGAAGCGTAGGCGACATAGCTCGTGCCGGGCAATGCCAACACATACTCGGTACCGCCATGCTTAAGCTCATCGTGCGGCGCCATCTCATTGAAATTGGTTGACTCCATAAAGCTAACCAAACGCCCACAATCCTCAAGGTCGCTCACCGGAGTATTGGCGATATCCATGCCTATACGCATGACATAGGCGCCACCCATGGCGATAGCCCAGTCATGCATACGGGCAGAAGCCCCGATACCGTGATTGGGGGATTCGGACATGTTCAGGTTGTACTTGCCGGCGGCGTTGTTCCAGGCGATAATCATATTATCGTGTATCGAACCGGTATCAGGGGATTGGATGGCGAACTGGTCGATGTTTGGATCGTCAGCAAATTCGGAAAAGCTTAAGCCGCTGAGTTTATGCACCGCAATTACATGGTCGTGATCATCGGCCGCCCGGATCTCCGCAGCTATATTGGATATGCGTGCTGCGCTGTATACTTCTTGATATTCTTCGGCAATGACCCAAATCAGATGCTTATGATGTTCGAAATGGTTGACAAGTGTTTGAATAAATGCTCTCTCCTCAGCACCCACATTGTCCCCGGTGTTCCAGATGCGCGCTTGATCATCGTAGAAAAAGAAAAAGATGACAATGCCATTGTTATCCATTTCAGTGAACCAGGTTTCCCACTGATCCAGAATGTCCAGATCCAACCCTTGTTCCGGATCGCCGTCAACGAATGGATTTTGGAAGCGAGGATTTTCGGGATCGTTTGGATCTGTCGGGGCGTCTCCACCATGCGAACGCACGGCCATCAGGTAGATGGAATTGGCGCCAGTGCCTTTCAATTTATTGATAATATCCATTTGATCACCATTCCGTGTACCATCAGCGTTACGAGAGCCGCGATAGAGAAATCCTTCCGGATCGCCGGGTCCACACATGAAAAAGGGCCCGCCACCATAGTATTTTAGCCATGCTGGATTGTTTGGGTCTACAATGATTTGTCCCGGCAGCGGGACATCTCCGCCTCCACCATTGCTCTCCGTAAAGGTTGCCATCACACTCTTATTCGAATCCATCGTAATTGTCTCAGGATTGCTCGACCCATTTAAATCGCCACTCCAGCCACTAAACTCGAAACCGCCATCTGCGACTGCCGTCAAGGTCACCACTGTTCCGGCGTCATAAACCCCACCTGATGGCTCTAACGTCACACTGCCCGCTCCCGCCGTAGTCACCGTCAACGTATAACTCTGTCCTGTCAACTCCGTAAACGTCGCCGTCACGCTCTTGTCCGAATCCATTGTAAGTGTCGCTGGATTTGCTGTACCGCTGAGATCGCCACTCCAGCCACTAAACTCAAAACCGGCATCTGCTACCGCCGTTAATGTCACCGGCGTACCAGCATCATAAACCCCGCCAGCAGGATCAAGTGTAACACTCCCGGGACCCTGTGTGTTTACCGTCAACGTTACCTGGTTAGGACCTCCACCAGCTTCGGCTTGTACAAGGATGTCATCGATGAGTATTTCTGTGGATTCGGTATTGTAGGTTTTCTTATTGTTATAGGCTCCTACAACCAGGTCATAATTTCCACTGGGTAGAGTACCGAGGTTGATTTCGAAGAGTTGCCATCCAGTTGTTAGGGGTGTACCGCCGCCGCCGTTACCGGTGATTTGTGCTATATAATCATTGGGGGCTTGACCGTAGAGGGTGCCATTGACAGTGAGCAAGGCTTGGCTAAACTCGTCGCTATCATAGTCTGGAGTCTGGGTGAGGTTGTACCTCAAAGATATGGTTACATCGGCAGAGGAGTTGAGGACAAAAGTTTGCTGCCATGCACCCGACATATTGAGGATATCCGTCTTGTCGATTCCTCCTAGGGTTACCTGCAGGGCTCCGCCGGTGAAACCGCCGTTAGATAGGTATGTGCCGCTGGCGTAGCTGGGCTGGTTTGTATTGCGGAAGGTATCATCGTAGTAGGTGAAGCCGTCGGCGCCATTATTAAAGTGAGCTTCAAGAACGATGGTGGCTTGTCCTCCGCCCACTTCGTTTACGGTGAGGGTGGCAGCCTGGCTTGTTACTTGGCCGGCGGTGTTTGATACCAGGCAGCGAAAGGTTGCACCGTCATCAGCTAAGGTGGCTGGGGGAGTCGTATATTGGGCATTGGTTGCGCCAGCAATATCGAGTCCGTCTTTCTGCCACTGATAGGACAAGGGTGGGGTTCCGTCGGCTACCACGCTAAATGTTGCAGTTTGTCCCTCCTCGATGGTCTGATCAGATGGATGAGTTGTGATAGTTGGTGGAAGGTCACCGCCAACCGGACCAACACCTGCACTCTGGACCGGTGTGCCTGGTGAGACGCCACTCAGGGCTACGGGCGTCACCTCAAATTTGATGACCGACCCCACATCCGCCGAGACCAAAGTATAAGTTTGCGCCGTTGCTGCAGCAATTGCGGCATCGTCACGCAGCCAACGAAACGTCGAAGTTCCCTCTGGGTCCCCCTCCGCATCGCTGTAAGTATAGTTTCCGGTCAACACTTGACCCAGTTCAGGGGTGCCGGTAATGGTCACATTGGTAGCCACCGGCGCTGTGTTCGGCGTTCCCTCTGCTTCGGCTTGTACCATGATGTCATCGATGAGTATTTCTGTGGATTCGGTATTGTAGGTTTTCTTATTGTTATAGGCTCCTACAACCAGGTCATAATTTCCACTGGGTAGAGTACCGAGGTTGATTTCGAAGAGTTGCCATCCAGTTGTTAGGGGTGTACCGCCGCCGCCGTTACCGGTGATTTGTGCTATATAATCATTGGGGGCTTGACCGTAGAGGGTGCCATTGACAGTGAGCAAGGCTTGGCTAAACTCGTCGCTATCATAGTCTGGAGTCTGGGTGAGGTTGTACCTCAAAGATATGGTTACATCGGCAGAGGAGTTGAGGACAAAAGTTTGCTGCCATGCACCCGACATATTGAGGATATCCGTCTTGTCGATTCCTCCTAGGGTTACCTGCAGGGCTCCGCCGGTGAAACCGCCGTTAGATAGGTATGTGCCGCTGGCGTAGCTGGGCTGGTTTGTATTGCGGAAGGTATCATCGTAGTAGGTGAAGCCGTCGGCGCCATTATTAAAGTGAGCTTCAAGAACGATGGTGGCTTGTCCTCCGCCCACTTCGTTTACGGTGAGGGTGGCAGCCTGGCTTGTTACTTGGCCGGCGGTGTTTGATACTGCCCCGCGAAAGGTTGAACCGTCATCAGCGAACGTTTCCTCTTTAGGCTCCCAATCCATATCTGGATTGGTGTCAAGATGAGCCGGAAAATGCGCTCTCACATCATTTTGATTACTCCAGATCATTGTGATTTGGTTACGTCCAAAAGCCGCAACGACAGCATCATCATCAAGGTGCACGTCAAAGCCCAGAACCGGCAAAACAAATGGATCACGACAATCCTCATAGTCATTGATTGTGGGGTTCACCCATGTTTTACCAGCTTTCTCCTGCGCAACCCGAAGTCGTCCACTTGAATCTTTGGCCAGTACCGAAGTCTCCGATGTGTTTGGAATTAAGCCACTCAGAAATAGGAGCTCCAAAATTAGAAGAGCATTAGCACTGGTAAAGAGATGAGCTTTGTTATATGAGTTTATCAATTTCATCCTCATAAGGCCTCTCTTTGACTAACAGGTGAGTTGGATATTCTAATTAAAACAAGAGTCCAGTAACAGCTCCTGTTTTTAAATAGCATCATAGGACCAGAAGAGAAATCGATGGACTGGCTGATTAATAAGGCTGTTCGTAACAGGATTTCTTGCGCATTGCGAAGAAAATCTTAATGAGTACTGGGAGGTGTTCATCAGGATTCCCCCGCGCATTTCATTTGGACCGGTTATCCCTGGTAGGTTGCTTCTTAGCAGAGCCCACCTTCGTTTCGCCAGACGGCTTAAGATAAGCTTTTGTGCGATAAAATGCAAGCATAATTGGGTGACTTTTGTAAAACCTCAGTTACGGTGAGGCCAGGAGATGTCCCTCTGAGGTCTACATGCCACTGTTTACGGCATTCTCTTAGCAAGGACAGCCTACGAGGGTTACTGTCATTCCGTTAGGAATCTTCCCGCGCTGATGCACTAAACTGGGAAGATGCCGCCGGCATGACGGTTTAGAGGCAGAGTCTTTACTCGTCATTCCACAAGGATTCTTAGAGAATGACATCTCGCTGTCCTTAAAAGTGGAGCGTTAGCAGAGTCGAAGAATCTGGACCATGCCAGAATCAGATTTCTCGACTCCACTTCGTTCCGCTCGAAATGACAACCACAGAACCATACCATAACTGAGGTTTTACTTACTTTTTTGAGAGGTTTTGTGAATTTTTTCAGACAAATAGTCAACGGTACTGGTGCACGATCCGGTGCACGAGCTAGAAGCTTGTCCGAAAAGTCCCAAAATGCTCAAGCAGACGTCCTCGACTGCGTCTTAACTGGTTGTCTTTACCTTGGGCGCCTTGATCGAACGCTTCATATCAACTTTCATAGCGCCTATGACGAGCTTAATTTATTTGCTTTATTTGTAGAATTTTTTAGATTATGAAAATAAAATCTAACTCACTGAAGGGATTAATGAAGAGAACATTATCTTTTTTATTTTGCAATTTTTTGTCCGTCTGTGCGCTTTTTGGCGAGAAGCACGATAATGCGCCTCCACTTGTTCATGCCTACAAAATACACAGTAACATTCAATTGGACGGTCTGTTGACGGAGACTTATTGGCAGGCCGCGCCCCTTGCAACCAATTTTCGCCAAATTCAACCCAGGGAAGGGCAGCCCGCAACTGAAAGGACTGAGGTGCGAGTGTTATATAATGATGACTTTTTGTACATCGGCGTTATCTGTTTTGACTCCGAACCCGAAAAGATTGTAGCACAAAAATTGCAAAGAGACAGCGGGGTAGAAGACGATGACATGTTTGCGTGTGTATTCGACACCTATCATGACCACCGCAACGCTTATTATTTTGCCACCAATCCAAATGGGGTGCAGGAGGACGGGCAGGTTGTCGATGGGGAGTTCAGTGCCAATTTAGACTGGGATGGTGTTTGGGAGGTCAAATCAAAAATACATGAGCAAGGGTGGTCAACGGAATTTAAGATTCCTATCTGGAACTTCAAATTTGCGGCCGTGCCTGTACAAACCTGGGGCATTAATTTTACGCGTATCATCAAGAGAAAGACTGAACAGGTAAACTGGGCCTCTTGGTCAAGAGACAATGGAGGCTTTTTACGAATTTCCAGAGCTGGCGATTTGTTGAATTTAAAGGAACTCAAACAAGGATTTAATTTACAAGTCAAGCCCTATACCTTAGGAAAATCCAATCGAGATTCATTGCTGGCAGGGAATCCCATTGGGGACGAAAGCTTAGACGCGGGTTTCGACATTAAATACGGACTCACGTCAAATCTTACCTTGGATTTAACCGTGAACACCGACTTTGCCCAGGTAGAGGCTGATGTGGAGCAAATCAATTTAACCCGTTTTCCACTATTCTTTCCTGAAAAACGGGAGTTCTTTTTAGAAAGTGCTAGCATTTTTCAATTTGGCGAGCCGGGCTTTTTTGGCCCACCGCCCCTGCTGATTTTTTTCAGCCGACGCATAGGAATTGAAGGATTTAATACGATTGTACCCATATTGGCTGGAGGTAGAGTTACCGGAAAAGTCGGCAATTTTAGTATTGGGCTGCTAGATATTTTAACCGAGGAAGAGAATGGATTGGCCAAGTCTCATTTTTCTGTCGTCCGAGTTAGCAGAGACGTATTTCAAAGATCAAGAATTGGACTTATATTCACCAGCCGAGCCAACATAGGTCAAAACCAAAAGCGAGCCTATGGCCTGGATGCTAACATTTGGGTGAGTAACGTCTTGGAATTTCAATCTTTTTTTGCTCAAACAAACACCTCGGGGACTGGTAACACCGAACGGGCCTGGAACATAGGTTTCGATTTCACCAAGGACCACTGGGGTTGGTTTGCTTCTCATTTGTTTATTGATAAGAATTTTGATCCTGCTGTGGGATTTGTATTGCGTAAGGATATCCATCGCTCCAAATTCGCCTTCAGAGTGAGTCCTCAACCCAATGGTCGATTATTAAGGCGCACCGATATTCGTCAAAGTCTCACCCACATCGCCAACAAAGATGGCCGGCTTCAAGATTGGAGGTATGGTATTAGATTCATGAATGAACTCTCAAGCGGTGATTTCATTGATTTTGGGTATGCTCGTATTTTTGAGAGATTGGACCATGAATTTAGTTTTAGACCAAACATCCAAATTCCCATTGGTGACTATAATAACAATGAGGTGGAGGTCAGTATTCGCAGCAGTGCTAAACGGAAGTTTACAGGCTCGGCATTTATTTTATGGCGTGAATTTTATTCAGGTGATTTGTTAAATTGGGGTGGCGGATTTGGTTTTGTGCCTAATCCTCATCTTTCCCTAGAATTTCATTATGATCGTAATGAAGTTAATTTGCCGCAAGGAAAGTTAAATACGGACCTGCTGGCGATCCGGGTGAACGTTGCCTTTACCACCCATCTGTTCCTCAACACCCTCATCCAATATAATAGTGAAACAAACGAATTCAGTACCAACATGCGTCTGAATTTTATCCACAGCCCGGGAAGTGATTTATTTCTTGTTTTCAACGAAAGCCGAGGCCGGGAAGGAGAAAACTTTTTCGATGGTCTGCCTGCCCGAAATCGCGAAATTATTATGAAACTTACACGGTTTCTCCGTTTGTAACTTAATTCTATCATGAGCAATGGACAATCATCAAACCTATAAATCAACTATTCTAAATATCATAAATCAGCATTTTGACGAAGCCTACGGTAGAATCGACGACATTTGTGAAAAGAATTTCTATAGTTTTAGTGCTGTTTTTAACCGTCATTGGCGCAATAAGAAAGATATACCCTCCGATTTACTCGTGATTCCAAGAAGTTTGTACAATCTTACCATAGGTAAAATCTTTAAGAAAATCGTCAAACCTTTCCCCAGGAGCGGTAAAGTAAAAGAGTTGGAAAAAATTATTTACCAAGATCTTGTAGATTTATCTGGGTTGGAACGCAAGATTGAAAAGCATGTTGAGGCGCATAAATTGAGGTTTGAAAGAGATTTTGTTGAAATACTGGAACATATTCCTGCACTCCAAAGAGATCAATTTGTCAGGGAACTCGAAATTCAACTGGAGAGATTGAAAACACCCATCGAAGGAATGCGAGAGGCAATTATGTTTTTGGCGGCTGGCATCGTTGGAAAAGTTTTTTCTGACAAGGTTGTATTTGGTAGTATGTTGGGTACAGGTCAAGCAGTCGCTACTTCGATATATTTAGATCAACTTTCCTGGTTCGGTTCTTTATGGGCAAGTATATTTGGTGTACCGGCTTGGGTCAGTACAGTAGGCGCGGCCAGTGGAGCGATGATAGGCATAATCATAGCGTCATTATTGTCACCCTTTTTGGAGGTCGGTATTAATAGACTACGAGCAAAAAAGATACTGCAACAAGTCGTAAGTAATGCAAAGGAAAAGTTAACCAAAAGCGGACCTGATGCGTTTGATGTTGCAGGAAAGATTGCGATCTATTTGCAGACATTACCTGAATTAATTTATCTAGCAAAAAAGATAGCCAATCGAATTGTCAAAGCTTAAG
>JBHIAW010000128.1:0-8561 GCA_046758765.1 bacterium | reverse complement strand
TGTACCGTAAATTGCAGCTATTCAGGCTGTCATTCTGGAAGAATCTTTTTTGAGTCTACGTCCGAATGAACCTTGTTTACTTAGTGCTAAAATTTAGGAAGATTCCTACGGAATGACAGGAGCTTGATTAATAGACTCACACCAAGCGAAATTGAACGAAAAATAATTTGAATTTGAACAAATATTATGTTATATTACTTATTCTAAAGAACCACAAAAAGAATGTAATGATGGAGCTTAAGATGTTTGTTTACTTAAGAGATTTATGGTTAGTAAGAAGACTTCTCTTTTTACTTGTATTTTATTTGAGTGTTATGTTCTCTTGGGGAATTGCTCAAGCAGGAATTAAGCCAAGCCTGGATGTGGCACAGTTTCAAGATGCCAAGCACCAGTCTTATTTAGAAGTATATTATTCGATTCCCGAAGCGGCTATCAAATATGTTACAGACAGCAAAGGTAGGTTTTCTTGCCAACTAGTATTGGACCTTCAAATTTATCAAAATGAAGCTCTTTGGGCCTCTAAAGTATGGAAAATAGAAAAATCGGTCAAGGACACCTCCCATATTACCCAAGACAGCCAATTGGTCGACTTGATTCGTTATCAAATTGAAGGGCCTGCTTCTTACCGCATTGTTATTCATGCCAAAGATGTGAATCAACCCAGTCAGATAGACAGTACTAGTACAGAATTTGTGTATCGAGATTTTTCACTCGATGAACTAGAAGTTAGTGACATAGAATTGGCCTCAAACATTAAAAGGGCTCCGCTGAGTTCAAAGGGTCCATTTAGAAAGAGTGTTTATGAAATAATACCGAACCCAAGTAGATTGTACGGTGGAGGTATACCGGTAATCTATTATTATTTTGAAGCTTATAATTTGAGCAAAAATATACCAGGAGCAAAGTACAAGACATTGTGTAAGGTTACGGATTCCGACGGAAGAACTATTACAGGCCTGGGAAGCTCATATCGCACAAAAAAGAAGGTTCACGATTCCAGTGTCGAAATGGGTATGATGAATATTGCCAAACTGCCGTCAGGCAAATATACTTTGGTTTATGGGATTAGCGATTCTTCAGAAAACGTGACCCTAAGCAAGGAAAAGAAATTCTTTGTGTACAATCCGGACATTTCTATTGCTGATTTTGCGCTAATGAGAGAACAGGCAATGATTGAGGAAGGAAGTTATGGCCCGCTGAATATGTTATCTGAAGAAGAACTGGATGAGGAATTTGACCGTATGGTATATATAACCGCTAAGGATGATATCAAATTCTATAAAAGCTTAACTAACGCAGAGGCGAAGAGAAAATTTGTTTTCACAATTTGGCAGTCTCCTAGGATAACCCACCCAGAGCTTACTGGATTGCTTTATAGAGAACAGTATCTCGGGAGAGTGAGAAAAGCCGATATGAACTTTAGATCGGTTTTTAAATCAGGGTGGAAAAGCGATAGAGGCCGAGTTTTTATACTTTATGGTTCTCCAACCCATGTCGAGCGTTTTCCAAGCTCCCAGGCGTCCTTACCTTATGAAATTTGGAACTATGATCATTTGAAGGGACAAGGTGGCGTGATTTTTGTGTTCATAGACCGGACTGGTTTCAATAAATATGAGCTCATACACTCCACACTTCGCGGTGAACTGCAAGAACCTGATTGGCAACGATGGATCACCAGAGGAAGCACTGAATTTCGTTGAGGAATCAAGCATGCGGAGCCGTGGTTCAGGATAAAAATGGCTTCTGTACTAGCGTTATTAGACGCTAACCCTGCTGTTAGAGGAGGAGAAGGATGAGTAAGATTGAAAATTATAAAAACTTAATTTGCATTCTAACAATATCTTTAGTAATATTATCCTGTGGCGAAAGTGAGACCCCACACGTGAGTGTCTTACCTCTCATTGAAGGAGCCGAGCTTCATTTTCGTGGGTTTGTGACTGATGAGGAAGAAGAACTTGTAAGTGAAATCCATAATTTTAGTCGTAAGGTTATTCGTAAAGATACCTTAGACGGACACCCAGTTCATGCTTATGTTTATTACAATCAACAAATATATTTCTATACTGATGAAAATGGTACGGTATGGCAGTACAATACTGAAGACATTGGCAGTCGGATTGTAGCGTATGGACTTTCATTCAGGGCCCCTATTTTGGTTTCATATTGGCAAATTCTTTTGAAGGTGGATGAGGGAGTTGGGACCGAGTGGAGCGTTTCAGTTGATACAACTTTTGATGCTATCAACTTAGCTGGAAATACTGAGCGAATACACTATATGCACGACGGCAAGGCGCGATATGCGGGTTGGACTAAGACATATATTCCAGAGAGGCACAATTATGTGCGTGTCGCGGACGCTCATTGGTATGAACTTAACACCTATATCATTAATGAAACCACTGGTGACACCCTTTTTTCAAGTCACGGTACCGCCCATCAGTATTTCGAACCCAAGCTTGGAGCCATCAAATATATCACTGATTTTACCAAGGCAGAAATTGGACAGTCAGCCGTTCCTCTCCGCGGCACCTGGGAGTTAATGCGTAAGAATATTCCGGAATAAAGTTGTTTATTGAATTGTATTAAAAAAGCAAGAGATTATACCCTCTATTCTGCTAAATTCAGTAATTTGCATTCTACGCGAACATTTTCAAATCAAAGAAGTTTATTGGTTAACCATTACCCGCATTCTTGATGAAAAATCTTTCTAACCGATCAATTTTAAATATCATAGTTCAACTGAAATGTTAGACTCAAAAGGTGTCGATATGTTATTTTTAGGACTTAGAAACCGCCTCATCATTTTTTCAATTTGTTTAATCACCACCACCGCCCTTTCACAAGAAGTGAGACTTTCTGGAATCGTCCGTGATCTGAATACGCACCAAGAAATCCGTTCTGTTAATATCTATATAAAAGGGTCTGAAATTGGTACAACTAGCGATTTTGCAGGACGCTATAGGTTTCTGCTACTCCATCCCACGCCGAAAATGGTCGTAGTCTTTAGACACATTGCTTATGAGCCGCGAGAAATATCGCTGGATTCTCTGAGGACACTATATCGTGTAGACCTGCAGCCTCGAGTAATACCACTTGGAAGAGTTGAAATAGAGGAGCCAGGCATTCAGCGTTTAGAAATAGAGAGAGATTTACCACAAACAATATCTGTAATAGAGGCAAGAAATTTTGAAATTCGCGGGTATGTGGACGCCGGCGACCTGCTAAGAACGGACCACAGTGTTCAAGTTGACGAGGAATTAAGCGGCAAGAAAACTTTAGCGATTCGAGGTGGCAATCCTGACGAAGTCGTGGTTTTATACAATGGCATTAAAATGAACAACGCCTACAACAACGTTTTCGACTTATCACTTATTGATTTAGAGGACATAGAACGATTTGAGCTTATCAAAGGCAGCAACACAGCTTTATATGGTCCCGAAGCATTTTCTGGAGTGATTAACGTCGTACCCAAGGTGCAGCAAGATTATAACATTAGGTTTCAGCAGCGACTGGGAACGTATCGATCGGGAAATTGGGGGTTGCATCTTTATAAGAAATTCGATAGAGTTTCTGGGTCATACAGTATAAAACGTGGAGGTTTAAGGAGACACTTTGTTGATGTTGCAGACGGTCAAGCAAAGCTCGAAAACACTTCATTGCATCATACCGCAAATATCTATTATGATTTACCTACAAACGCTGAGGGACAGCCAAGAGGCTCCTTTGGTGCCATGTGGATTTACACAGATTTAGATTACGATAACCAGCGAGATAAGGTTACCCTGTCAAATTTTAACCATTTGTTTTCATTAAAGTATAGTGGAGACTTGCTTAAATTCAAAGACCTGGAACTTTCTGCTTCTTACAAGAATTTGAAAGAAGAATCAAATAGGAATATCAATGATCGAGCTTTTTACTTGAATGCTCAAAAGCGATTTGAATTTACTGACTTAGATATCCTGTTTGCGTATCAATTTCAACAAAACAAGCTTGATTTCCTCGAACAGATAAGAAAGTTCGATTTACAGAGGAGGCACCATGGATTTGTTTCCATAGTGAAATACCATGGAGAAACTGGCTCAAATTTCCTTCGGACCATTGATGTTGACCTGAGTATTCGTCACGATAGATTAAATGATAGGCAAAGTGACTTTGAGGGAGAGGGAAATGATTTAGGTCAGTTTGAGAAAAACAATTGGCAGGAAACCATGTTTAAATTTGCTTTAAATTTTTCTGGTTACCGCGATGATCTTCTTATTAATGGCTTTTTAAGTTTTGGCGCGAACACTAAATTTCCGACTCTTTTTCAACAGGTTAGTTCACCACTATTGGTATCTTCACCTGCAACGCAGCCAAATTTGAATCCTGAAAAAAACCGGAGTTTTGAATTAGGAGTTAACCTAATCCGAGACGTTGGAGGTCAAACCAGCGTATATGGTTGGCAGGTCTCTGCAAATTATTTTCAAAACCACTACGACAACAAATTTAGAACTTTTATTACTCCTAGGGACCCCGTACCTAAATATGATAATGTCCAAGATGCCAAGATTTCAGGTTTTGAGGCAAAGTCGAGTATTTTTCTATTTCGCAAAAAAGTAACCGTTGATCTAGGTCTATCAAAATATTTTATCTCAGAAAAGGCAGCTTTTCCGTTCAAATCAGACCATAAGCGTACCATTAATCTTAATGTTGACCATGCTGGTTATTCATTTCAATTACATTGGTTCAAGGAAGGTGAGCAAACAGGGTGGTTAAGCTTTCAAAATGGCGAATTTGCGGAGATTAGTCTGCCAGATAATATGAACATCGACATGCATTTAAGTAAAACATTTGAGATATCAAAACTAAAATTTTTTATTAACGCCAGCGGTCGCAACCTATTAAATGATGACTTCGTCTTAGAAGGTATAGCGATTCGGGATCGCCGATTTTACTTAACCTTGGGGGCACAGTATTGAGACGGCCCCTTCATTACATAAATTTTTGGTAACTATTCAGGTGTCGCCACACAAGCAAAACGATTTTGGGCAAGACTATTATGAAAAGCTTTATGTATGAACGATAAGCAGGTTCGTTTTGGTAAATCCTCTCGTTCCAAAATCTTCCTAAGTGTCGATGAATCGACAACACGAACCCCATCACTTCATAATCAAGCGAGTGAAAATCGTCATAGGAAATTGTTTTGCCCTAAATAGTCTTGCCTTCTAATATGCCTGAATAGTTACAATTTTTGTAAAGTTACAGAGGGAGGAATTCATCATGAAAGCAACACGGTCTCTGGCAAGTATTGCTGCCATAGTGATTGGGCTTTCGGTTCTCTCAGGCTGTACAAGCAACCCTTTTGGTGATGATGAAATAAGCGGTGACGATAGAAGAATCAGCGGCGTTGTACAAGTCAGCCAAGAATTAAATCCATTAGAAGGAGTATATGTTTGGCTTGAAAGTTTCAATATCGGAACCAAAACCGATGAGCAAGGAAATTTTCGGATCGAATTACCGCCACCTTCTAGCCAGTCAACTGGGGGTGTTAGTGGGGTGTTTAATCTTTATTTCTATATAGCTAACTTTAATCTAGTTATCAAACCTGTAGCTGTTAAAGATGGCTTGTTTGTCTATTCCCAAGGCGGGCTCAATCAAGATGGTGAATTTCATAGTCCGATTTTTCTAACCCAGGCTCTTAGGATATTTACTGAAATGATTCCCGATACCGTGGAGAGGGATTCTGGTAGGATCATACGTGCAGATGTTAGATTACAAGCTATAGAGGACACAGTTACCGTATTTTTCCCGACGATGGTTGGACAATACTTTGCTCCTCTTATCTTTGAAAAAATTGGCACGGATACCGTATTTGTAATTCACGGATTTGTATTCGGTGGTTTTGAGTTCGGAGATCTTCTGGTGGTAGACGAGGATTCTCGCACTCGGACTTTTGTTAAGAGGTTAGAACCTGGGGAGTTACCCGTGGGTAGGTATGAAGTCATACCATATCTATTCTTGAGACACGATAGCGTTCCCGAGGAATTGATAAGTAGTATTGGTGAGGATGTAATGGAAATTGGGTCAAATTATCTTGAGATACCTTTTATACGTGAGGGAGGTCAGTTTGTAGTAGAAACGGGTAAAAAAATATAGATATATCTTATTTACCAAGAACTAGGAGGTTAGCCGAATGAAATTATGCAGGTGGCACCTAACTAATCTTATCGTTTTTATTTCCCTCGTGGTCATTCATGGCTGCACTGAAAATCCTATTGGTGAAGTTGAAGTTTCAGCAGAAAACAGAGAAATACGCGGCAAAGTTCAACTTGGCAATAATATGAGCCCAGCCAGTGTTTATGTCTGGCTGGAGGGTTTTGATATTGGCACCAGAACCGATGAACAAGGAAACTTCCAAATAACCTTACCTTTGCCATCGAGCCAAGGCAATCCCGCGGGAGTGACAGGAGCGTTCAATATTTATTATTTTGTTGCTAATTTCAACTTAGACTCAACTCAAGTATTCACAAGAAATGGCTTTTTTGTTTATTCTCAGGGAGAAGTCGATGGTAACGGTGAATTAAATAACCCAAAAACTTTATTTCAGAACTTACGAATTACTACACATGTCAGACCTTCCTCGGTGTCGGCTGCTGATTTTGAGTCGGCGGCGGATGCAGCATTTATCTTGAGAGTTGATGTCACTTTGGAAGCCACAACCGATACGGTGGTGGTGTTTTTTCCCGCTTTGGTCAACGATACGTTTGGCCCTTTGATTTTTAGGAATATTACCACGGATGATGTAGTTATTCTTCAATCTGCCATAGCGGGTCTGGTTGAAAGTGATCTAGATACCATTGATTCCGTACCAGTGATGCGAACCATGGCTATTAAGATGACTCTTGAAGATCTCCCTAAGGGTGAATATGAAGTAATTCCATATCTGTTAATCAAAAACGAAGATGTTCCCCGGCTATTAATCGAAAGTCTCGGTGAAAATGTGGAAGCTTTAGGTCAAGGTTACCTTGCTATGCCATTCCGCCGAGAGGGGAATAGACGATTTTTTAGGGTTAATTAGTAAACAGGTACATCTGGAAAAACTACCCCCGGCAAGCCAGTAAGCACTGTAGGAAACAATAGGAGTTAATTTTTCACCAGCACCGTGCTCCAGAGTCAGCCTCTCCAAGAATGTTTCAGACGTTTCCCTCATTGTCTATCAAGTTAACAGGGTCAATATTGGGGATTCTGTTTTGACGTCAAAGGTTAGATCAGTTCCCTTTCGAGTAAATCTTGATTAGCTGATATAAAAAGCCGCCAATTTCATGCTTGTCGCCACTACTGACTTCCCATTTACCTCATCGTTGATAGGGGGGCGCCGATTTCAAACACTAAAACTCTTTAGAGCACCTTCGACTTGGATTGTGGTAATTTTACTTGTTTATTAAAGCCATTATTTTATATTTAGAATTCTGCCTGATTTTGTTAAACTATGGAAAATGTGCTCACCGGAGCAAATAATTACTTTTGGAGTGAATGAATGGTGAAAAAAAATAACATTAATGTTTTACCCTTTTTGATGACCGCAATTATGGGTTTGATTTATGTATATTTCTTTGTTGGAAAGGATCCCGTGCTTTTGGTTATCTTTGGATTACAAACCCTACGAGGCGGTATGGCCTTACGAGTCGCTATTGGTAGAGGCAGAAAAGGATGATATCGCTAAGGTGTATGACCCAGGGGGATTTGCACCGCGTTAACTTAATTCTTTCAAAATCATTTACCCATGCCAGCGTACAAGATGGCTATCGGCCGGATCGAATACCACTTTGCCGTATTGAATTCTTAGAAATGTATTTAGCTTCCTGTCCAGATGGGTCTTTTGTCATCGAAAAGGACGGTGAAATCATTGCGTATAGTTTTTCGCGGCTCTGGGGAACCGTTGGATGGATTGGACCCCTAAGTGTCATTCCTGCGCAAGAAGGTCATGGATATGGAAAGGAAGTGGTCTCGGCTTGCATCGAATTTCTTAACAGAAATGGTGCTCAGACCATAGGACTTGAAATGCCTTCTCATTCTAATAGAAATTTGGGTTTCTATACAAAATTGGGATTTGTACCAGACAAATTAACGGTAGATTTTGTCCGTCATGTTTTCCCAAAGGCAAGTCAGAACCGACCCACATCATTTGAATCGGTCAAATTCAGTAAGATCGAACCGATTAGGGCTGAGAAATTTTTGACACAAATGCGGCAGTTGTCCAATTCCTTGGAGCCGGGATTGGATTACACCAGAGAAGTTCAATTGGCAACTGAGTATGGTTTTGGGGATGCTTGTTTGTTGACTAAAGATCAAGCAGCCCTGGGCTTTATTTTAGCCCACACTGAGCCGTATTCTCAAGAAGAAGTCCGACAGTACCTCAAAATCAATGTGCTACAAATGTCTTCAGATTTACCCATAAATACTTTGGATGCATTTCTTGAGGAGATAGAGGATTGGGCTCGAACTGAGTACCTAACAGAAATCTATCTGCGGGTGCCTACTCGCTATTGTCGGGGATATGAGTATATCGCAAAAAGAGATTT
>JBHIAW010000127.1:0-8574 GCA_046758765.1 bacterium | reverse complement strand
ACATCTCCCATTTCTTAATTTCCTAGTTAAAATTCAAAAATCTCTTTAGCCGTTTTTGATTTGTTTATTTGATTGACCTAAAATTCATACTTTCCATTCTCATATAAATCCTCAGCGATCTTTTGTTTAAGTGTGATTATGTCTGTTTTAAGCAGGGTATTATTTAGAAATACCTCTACATCTTTTAGACTTCTTTCCAAGGATTTGTTTTCCAGTAGTGAACAAAGGATTTTTTGGGCTGAAGTCGCTACATCATAAAACTTTTCCGCGCAGAGCGCACGCGCTATGGCTATCCAAGTGGCATCGACCTCTTTAGTTGCAACCCTCTGGCTCACACGTGAGAGTACGCTATCCATAACATAAATTTCCATGAATAAATCGCTTAATAGAGACCCGACAATTTGCTCATTTTTTAAATCTTGGCCGAACTTACAAATGGCTTCATTGAACACGTACAGCACCAAAGATTTAGCCACCTCCAAGGCCTGCTTTTCT
This sequence comes from bacterium, assembly GCA_046758765.1. GTDB lineage: Bacteria > Zhuqueibacterota > Zhuqueibacteria > Oceanimicrobiales > Oceanimicrobiaceae > JBHIAW01. The sequence continues at coordinate 8,079 of JBHIAW010000127.1, read as the reverse complement.
TGTTCTAAAGCATCTCCAGCTCCTTTGGATGCCTGATTTTTGATCCTTAATTTCTGAGCCTCAAGATTTTTGACTGCCTCCCGAATAGGCAGTTCTTCCATCACTGCTTTTCTTAAAAAGTAACCCGTGATAATTTGCCGATTAATTTCGTTGGTGCCCTCATAAATACGGTCGATGCGGCTGTCGCGAAGTGCCGAGGCTAACGGATATTCTTCAATAAAGCCGTAGCCTCCGTAGATTTGCACACCAGTGTCTGCAACAAACCATAAGGTCTCACTGCCTACTACTTTGCACATAGAAGCTTCGATTGCATAGCGCTCAATGGCCTCAGCCACTTGATTATGATAGTCAGGAGCAGACTCAGGGATTTGAGAAACCGCTTGGTCGATGAGCCCCACCGTGCGATAAATTACGCTGTCCAAGGCAAAGGTGCGAATAACCATATCGGCAAAGTAACCTTTGATCATATCAAAATTGCGTATAGCCTGCCCAAACTGCCGCCTTTGGGATGCATATTGCAATGCGTCCTTCATGACCACTTTACAGCCACCAAGTGTAGCAGCGCCCAGCTTAAACCGACCCATGTTCAAAGTATTAAAAGCAATCGCGGCACCGTTTCCTATTTCTCCTAAAAGATTTTCTACTGGCACCATTGCGTTTTCTAAATAAACCGAACAAGTTGAAGAGCCTTTGATACCCATTTTGTGCTCTTCTTGACCAATGGAGAGTCCTCGGGTATTTCGTTCTACTATGAAACCTGAAAACTTTTTGCCATCAACTTTAGCAAAGGTGATGAATAAATCTGCCCAGCTTCCATTGGTAATGAATTGTTTGGTGCCATTGAGAATATAGTACTTTTCGTCTTCCGAGAGAATGGCGGTAGTTTTTGCGGCCAGAGCATCCGATCCTGACTCTGGCTCTGTCAAAGCATAAGCCGAGACGAGTTCAGCGGTGGCAAGTTTTGGCAAATATTTCTTCTTTTGAGACTCGTTGCCAAAAAAGACAATGGGCAAGGTCCCTATGCCGCAGTGCGAACCAAATGTTGCTGAAAACGACGCACACATGCCGTCAGCAATTTTCTCCGCCACAATAGCAGAAGTGACTTTATCTAAGCCAAGACCCCCGTACTTTTCAGGGATGTCAATGCTCAAAAGTCCAAGCTCTCCACACTCACGCAAAAGTTGTAGTGATAATTCTTTGTTATATCTTTCAATTTCCTGTTTGTTAGGAAGAATACGGCCTTTGGCAAACTCTTCCACGGTTTTTTCAATTTCTTTTTGTTCTGGTGAGAACTTGTCGCGGGTAAAAATTTCTTCCTGACATACCTGTGTGGTTAAGAAAGCACCGCCGGTTTTCATGATGTCTCCTTGAAGTAGTATTAGAACATGAAATATACTAGTAATAAAGCATGGGTTTCCCAAGGTACTATTAAATTACGAATCATAAGAAATGAAGCCGAAAATGCAGATTTCGCAACTATGCAGCAACTTCTAACTTTTTCGTTCTCTCATCTAATGATTGAATAACTTCTTGGATGGCTTCTACTTCAGCTTCTTCGAAATATACTTCACCACATTGAGTGCAAACCCACGCCGGAATTTCATCAAGCGTTAAATGATAACCTTTTCGGTCAATATGAAACGGAGCAAACTTTCGCTGCATTTTTCCTTGACAGTGAATACACTTCATTATTTTTTCCTCGTTCTGAAATCATTTTCCCATTCATTTGGATCAGGAAGGTAAGCTGTAATTATCGCTAAGAAATCATCTTTCGGTGCACAAACCACGTGAATTGGCCGCTCATCTTGTCCAATCCCCAAAATTAGGCAACTGTGTCCTCTCGGATCCTCGGGATAGTCTTCGATTATTTCTCCATTGTTGACAATTTCTCGAACTTCTGGTGCTCTGATTAATCTATCTGGTCGAGACATTTGTCGTACAGCATGAGGCAAGAATAGGATTTTTTTCTTTGCTGCTTTGCGGACTAAATTGAAAATTCGGCTCTGACCTTCCATATTCGAAATATAAACATAAGACCACTGGCCCGCAACAAAAAATTATGATTCCGTATTCCGCCAAAGTACGACTGAACAACCGGCATAACTAAGAATTACACTAGGCCTATATTTTTGAACCCCTACAAACCCAGAGGTTTGTTTAACATCAAACAAAAAAGGAAGTCCTCACTACTGACTCCCTCCTTACAATCATTCGACAATTCTCAAGCTGGAACCACTGAATAGATCTATCTTTGATCAATAGGGATATATTCTGCTTTGATCGGACCTGTATAAATAGCCCTCGGCCTGAAGATTCGATTATCCGCTAGATATTCCAACGCTCTGGCTGTCCAACCAGCAACACGACTCACAGCAAAAATAGGAGTAAACATGGCCGTTTCAATTCCCATAGCCCGGTACACGATTCCAGAGTAAAAATCCACATTAGGAAAGATCTTTTTTTCTTTACCTAATTCCGAACATACAACCTCATCCAATTTTGCAGCGGTTTCAAAAAGAGGTTTGAATTCTGGATTGTTTTTAGCCATATACTTTGCAATGGGGCCTAATATTCGAGCTCGTGGATCGTAAGCCTTATAAACCCGGTGACCAAAGCCCATCACTTTTCGTTTTTTCTCCCGTGCTTTTTGGAACCATGTTTCCACATTTTCAGGGTTGCCAATTTCTTGCAAATCGTAAAGTACGCGTTCATTAGCGCCTCCATGCAGAGGTCCCTTTAGGCTACCAATGCCCCCGGCGACAGAACTGTACATATCTGAAAGAGAAGAATTAATCACCATGGTTGTAAAGGTTGAGGCGTTCATGCCATGGTCAGCATGCAGAATCAGGGAAATGTCCATGATACGTTCAAACATTCCATCGGGTATCGCTCCAGTCATCATATAAAGAAAATTTCCCGCGTGACTCAATTCCGGATTCGGGTCAAGGTGTTCCTTTCCTTGACGAATACGTGCAATCGCAGCGGCTATGGTAGCCAGTTGAGCAATCAATTTAATTGCAACTTCTGTCTCGGCTTCAACGGACGTGTCTTCTGCTTTTTGGTCAAAGGTGCCCAAAACAGAGACGGCCGTACGCAAAGCTGACATTGGATGAGTGTTATTCGTGGGAATAGAGTATAATACCTCCAGCACGGCTTTAGGAACCTTTCTAGAATCCTTCAATTTTTTGTCAAAAGCATCCAATTCTAATTTTGTTGGTAATTTCCCAAAAAGCAGTAAGTAAGCGGTCTCTTCAAAACTGGATTTCTCGGCTAGATCAAAACAATTATATCCACGATAAATCAACCATCCTTTGGCACCGTTCACATAACCTATTTTTGTAGTATTGCTAATCGCCCCCTCGAGGCCCTTTCCAATCTTGACATCCAAAGGCCAATCCACTTCACCGGTTAATGCTGGTTCTGGCTCCGCATCTGTTTCCTGTGTAGCCTTGATAGCGGCCTGACGGACAAGCTCATTGACTTCGTGCACACTCATATAATGCCTCCTTTCAATAGGGACTGTAACTTTTCCATTTTGTTTCTAGAGCAGCATCCTCTAGAGTTTCCATGATGTAATCTGCATATTGTTTACTACTGGCGCCATTGGGTCTTCCAGTGATAACCAGCTTCTTTTCAAACTGGCCACAGATGTCCAACGCCATCTCCAATTTTGACGCCTTCTGTTCATAGCCAATGTGCCTCAGCAGCATGGCAGCGGCTCTAATCATGCTGGCGGGGTCGGCGTATTGAGCCCTGCCTTCTTTGACCATGCGTGGCGCGCTGCCGTGAATGGCCTCAAACATAGCATATCTCTTACCAATATTGGCACTGCCGGCTGTGCCGACACCTCCTTGAAATTCAGCAGCTTCATCGGTTAGGATGTCACCATAAAGATTTGGTAACACTAACACCCGAAACTGAGTCCGTCTCTTAGGGTCTACTAATTTAGCCGTCATAATATCTATGTACCAATCATCACATTCAATTTCTGGATATTCTTTGGCAATCTTATAACCAATATCCAAGAATTTCCCATCGGTAGTTTTAACTACATTAGCTTTGGTAACCAGCGTAACGCGATTAATCTTATTCTTTTTAGCATATTCAAAAGCCAGCCTGATAATCCGCACAGTGCCTTGAGTCGTAACCGCGGTAAAATCAATGGCAAGATCATCGGAGACGTTTATGCCTTTGCTTCCTAAAACATAAGCGCCTTCGGTATTCTCCCTAAAAAACACCCAATCAATTCCTTCACTGGGCACTTTAACCGGGCGAACGTTTGCAAACAAATCTAAAGCGCGGCGCATGGCTATGTTGGCGCTCTCTACATTAGGCCACGGGTCCCCTTTGCGCGGCGTAGTAGTAGGCCCCTTAAGTATGACATGACATTTCTTGATCTCTTGTAGGACATCATCGGGAATAGCTTTGCCAAGCTCGGCACGTCTTTCGATAGTCAGCCCTTCAATAACTCTGAATTCCACCTTTCCAGTGGCGGCTTCATCTCTCAATAAAAATTCCAGCACCCTTTGAGCCTCTTCAGCAATATAAGGCCCGATACCATCCCCGCCAACAATACCAACAATTCTTGGCCTTAAGGCTTCATAATCAATCCAATCAGCCGCTTGTTTCATTTGTTCTACACGCAGCAATTGCTCTTCTAACAATTTACCGAAATGTTCTTTTGCTCTTTGAATTTCCGTACTACTCATAGACTATCTCCAGTTACTAAATCATTATTTCATGTGATTGTCTATTTTTAAATATACAATTTCCAACAATAAAATCAAATGAAAAATTACCCAATTACAACTTGATTTTTGATAATGAATATCTTAAACTTGGAAAACATACCGCGGCGAAGCCGTAAGTGGTATCAGTTCAAACAAAGGGAAACGGTTGTTCTATTGTTCCATTGTTCTGTTGTTGGCCCCGACTAACAATTCAACAATGGAACAATCGCAATTTATTATTCCGGGATGTATACAATTTGTTGCCGAGAAACAAACATTATTTTTAATCAATCAAATTAAATGCACTTCTACAATCTGATTAATCTTGATTTAAATAAATTAAAAGGACAGGTTGTTTCGGTCATCGGTGGCGGCGGCAAATCCACACTTATCGAGAGAATTGGTAAGGAAGTGATGGATCAAGGTTTAAAAGTGATTTTGACCAGCACTACTAAATTTCAAGCTATGCCCGATATCGAGTTAGTTCTACAAAGTCAAAACAAAGATTACTTAAGTAACTTAACAAACATTTTAGAGAACAAGAAGATAGTTCTGTTAGCAAAAGATTTTTATAAAGGTGAAAGGCTTCTTGGAATTGAGACAGGCGATTTTTCGGAACTTAGGAAAATAGCTGACACTATCTTAATTGAGGCTGACGGGTGCAGACAGAGGTCTCTTAAGACTCACAAAGAGTATGAACCCGTCATTCCGGAGATTTCCACGACAGTCATAATCATTTGTGGTGCGAACATTGTGAGAGAAACGCTTAACGCGGAGACCGTTCATCGTGCTGAGTTGTTTTCTCAGAAATGGAATTTGCCTCTCGGAACTTTGTTGACTGCCGAAATCGTCGCAAGGGAACTTTTGTCCCGCGACAGCTATTTAAGGTACATTCCGAAAAATGCTGCTGTTTCTATTTTTATAAATAAAGCTGACTTGAATCCCCAAGGTGGAAAACTTTTGGCACATGAATTAAGTCAACGGTGTGATTTTCGGATTTATTTAGGAAGTGTTACTGAGAATTATCTATCTAGTGTTTGAACGAAAACTGTACATTCTAGCCGTTATTGCGAGGCTCTTTTTGTCGAAGCAATCTCATGCCTATATAATCAAGGAGATTGCTTCAGGGGGGAACGCTCGCAATGACAGCAAAAATTGTGTTTTCGTTCGAACACTATCTAAGATTAAATAGATACTAATAATCTTTACATCAGGAGGTACTATGGCAAATCCCAAAATTGCTCAGAAAAGTCCGTACGTAATAGAAGTGGAACCGAAGAAATACGCGTGGTGTGCGTGTGGGCGTTCTCAAAACCAACCGTATTGCGATGGCTCCCACAAAGGCACAGCTTTTACTCCAATTATTATTGAGATTAAAGAGAAAAAGACCGTGGCTTGGTGTGGGTGTAAACATTCAGGCAACAAACCGTTTTGCGATGGTACGCATAGTACGTTATGAAATATATGTCTAATTAATGTTTGAACGAAAACTCGACCATTAATAATGTCATTCCGGCAATCTTTAAGCCGGAATCTCATCATTTCAGCCAGGAGATTCCCGCTGAAGACATGCGGGAATGACGAGAAAAGGCTGTTTTCGTTCAAACATTAATTAGGTAGGTGGAAGGCACGAAACTTATTCAGAGCCGAGGGGAAAGTAGGGCTTGGAGCATTGGGGTACTGGAATGCTGGAGTTCTGCCGTTGGAAACTTGGCCGAAAAGTCCCAAAATGCTCAAGCAGGCGTCCTCGGTGGCGTCTTAAGTACTTGTCTGTACGTCGGGCGAGGACGCCCAACGGAGCAGAATAGTAGGTTTTCGGCCAAGTTTCTAGAAAATCATTTCAACAAGACCATTTGCTTTGTTTGCTTAAAATCGCGTGCTACTAACTGGTAAAGGTAAATTCCAGAAGCAACGAACCGCCCGTGTTCATCCTTGCCGTTCCATTCTACAATATATTGTCCTGCAAATCTATGTTCATCTACCAATACCCTGACCAACTTACCCAAGAGATTATAAATTCTAAGTTGAACGTGCACTCCATCAGACAATCTATCAGGTAAGTCAAACTGGATTTTGGTGGTCGGGTTGAATGGATTGGGATAGTTTTGGGCCAAATGAAATTCAACAGGCAGTGTCTGTAACTCCAGCACATAATCCACTCCCTGGACCGAATCCAAAAGAAAAAGCTCAGCACTCGTGCCTGGTAGGCCTTCATAGACTATGTGCATTTTATTCTCTCCTTCGTGGAGATACTCTATCAAATCTATGGTAATGCCACCTTCCTTAGGCATAAAATAGGCACTAGACTCCTCTTCAGCACGAATCGGATCAGAAATTAAGCTGAATTTGTATCCGTTTAGATCAACTCGAATTTCTGTCAAACCATGGTTGGTTAATTGAAAATATCTATCAAGATTTGGAAATGTAAGCTCAAATTGGCGATTTTCACTATCCGCCAACAGACTTAAATATACTGGATCACAGATGAAAGTATTTCCGCATACGTCGGTTATTTCAATATTGAAGCCTACCCCCTTGTTAGGATTGATGGGGTCGATGCGAAAATCAACTGAATTGTCACCCGGTGTAAAAGGATCAACGGTGAGCGTTCCGTTCGTGAGGTCGGTGGCCAAAATAGTGGCAATGCCGCTATGCTCGTCGAAAAACGTTCCTTTTACTGCATTGCCTTCATGAGTGAAGCTACATGTTGGTGCGATGTCATCCAAAAAAACACTAATGGTATCGCTAGATAAGCTCTGGCTGCCACGACCATCGACGACTGTGCAGGTAGCAACCAAAAGATTGTCTCCAGTTGACAAAGGCACCGTGGTCATGAAGTTTCCCTCGGATACGCCTGCCATAATCCCATTGACTTCACACGCAATAGAAAATGGAGGTACCCCACCACTAACCTCTGCGGCGCCTTCGATACCGATGCTATCTGTACAAATAATGGCGCCATCGTTAGGTGACATAATATTGACCATAATTTCCAGTAAACCCACCCCATTTCCGGTCAGAACCACCTCCAGCGTATCCTCATCTGGATCGTTACTGGCAATCTGGAGCGCGGCGGCCTTTAGGCCTTCAGAGGTTGGCTGGAAACTCACCACAACATCTTGACTGTCTCCGGGCACCAAGGTAAAAGGAGCCCCTCCACTGTCAATATTGAATTGCTCTGGATTTGCTCCGGTCAAGCTTGTGGCCGTCACCACCAGTACTGCTGTGCCTTCGTTGGTTACTACAAAAGTTTGAGAAGCCGTGGAGTCTACGATCACATCACCAAAATCATGCGAAGTCGGATGGACTGCTATCTCTGGTACAGGCGCAGGAACCCCATTTCCAGTCA
>JBHIAW010000126.1:0-8598 GCA_046758765.1 bacterium | reverse complement strand
TTCTGAATTATTTCACTGGATTCCATATTCCAGTAGTAGCTGTCTCTCCTGCATATTCAGAAAAATCTTTGGCTTTCCTTCTTAGTACTTTTTCTATATCATTGGTGATACTAGAATTCCTGCCATCTAAAACTTCCGTGAAAAGATATTTGATTAACCATATGTAATCTTCCGGCACTTGATATTCTCCAAGCATTTTTGTGTACTCGTCCATCGTAATTGAATGAAAGATGATTTCCCTGCCGGTAACCTTTGAAATTTCCGCGGTCACTTGCTCAAATGTCAATAGGCGCGGACCTGTTAGTTCATGAACTTTGCCAACATGCTTGTCATCCAGAAGTGATTCTACAACAACATTCGCAATGTCATCTGTGTCAACGTATGGTACAAGTGCTTCACCTCTAGGTAGAGCAACATGGCCAGCTAATATTGGATCTAGAAAGAAGCCTTCACTGAAATTCTGATTGAACCAGTCACACCGAACAATTGTCCAATCTGCACCGCCATTCATCACTACTTGCTCGCAAAGCTGAGCTTCTTTTTCACCTCTCCCTGAAAGTAAGACCATTTTATGTATTCCACTTTTAACGGCTTGAGAAGTAAATTTCTCAATGGTTTGAACAGCACCTGGGACAGCCAAATCGGGCTGGAAGGTTATGTAAACGGTGTCCATTCCATTCAGGGCGCCTGCCCAGGTTTCCGGGTTTTCCCAATCAAATGGTAGTTTTTCACTTCTTGAACCAATGCGGATGGTTTTACCAAGTTTGGTTAATCTTTGGGCCACTCTACGACCTGTTTTCCCTTTTCCTCCGAGTACTAAAATTTTTTGTTCTGTCATGATTTTCCCTTTATGATATTTAGTTTTTAATTATTGAATCTTGTAGTAATCGTTTCACTAAAGAAATTAGCAAGCAATATCGCTGTAAATGCGAGTACAGAGAAAACAGTTCTGATGGTGTTGAATTGATTCCATTTTCCCTCATACGATAATCTCGTTAATTTTAGTTCGTCAGCACTTAATTTGCTCAGATCTATTAAATCAAGTGATTCGTTCATTGGAACATTACCGAAGATGGTTACACCTAACGTGCCTATCCCATAGAAAATGATGGCAATTAGAACAAACCAAAAAGTGATATTGGTGCTCACTTTGTATTGTGAATAGGCACTCGCTATTAACAAAACCATAGAGCCGAAAAATATGATGAAGAAACCGGGGTTTAAAATGGCTCGGTTGATAGATTGCATGGCCTCTAAGTAACTTCTGTGTGAGATGTTTCTTAATCCTGGAATTACGGATATAGTCCATGCGTAGAACAATCCTGCCGAAAGCGCAGTTGTCATAATAGCAAGCAACAGTGTAAGAGTTCTTAAATTCATTTCCATATCTATTTAATGTTTAGTGTTAATAGCCATTGATAACCGGCACTTTAGAAATTCCGGTAGTTACGGTTTTGCCGTTATGTTGAACTTGTTTGGGCAGCGAAACATTTACTGAGATAATTTCATCAATTGCTCCTCCTTTCTCAGTCCTATTTTATTCATTCAGACGCAGGATTCCTGACGAATTTTAAGTCTGCACTCCAGGCGCCTCCTCCACGCCAAAAAACATAAGCACCTGCTGCCATCAGAACTGGCGGTATGACCGGAGCTTCTGGCTGCAATGGAAACAGCGCTGGATCATGAACAGTCAGGTGAACGTAGGTTGCGACGGTCATCATAAAAAACAAAACCAAACTCCCGAGTCGGGAAAAGAAGCCGGAGACCAGGAGCAAGCCGGTAATAATTTCAACAAAGGGCACAAACCATAAATTGAATGCATAAAACGGAATATTGGCCTGAGTCAACTGCCCGGACCAGGCGTTCCATAGCATGGGTACAACAAATTTCATGACCCCGGTGGAAAGGATGATCAGTCCGATGATGATACGAATCACTCCGGCTGTTTTGTTGTACCTTGTGCGGCGAATGAGTTGCAGAACGTTTTTCATTTCAGTTGCCTTTCTCTGGGCGACATGTTTTTATGATATCTGGATTTAATTTGGATATTTCTCCGGCAATTTCTTCGGTCGTATATCGTGGCGTGATGTGTTGTGGGCAGTTCCAGTCAAAGGCCTGGATTTTAAAAGTGATCAGGCGTTCAATGTGAGCCTCATAGCCAGCGACCTCCAGGGTCTTTCGCAAATGTGCATCCTGCCCGGCGTCGATCACTTCCGATTCGGCCCAGATTTTCAGACGCTGTTGCGAAGGATAGTCAATCAAAAACAGTGACGCCTTGCGAGTCGCATTAATATTTCCAACACTGATGTATTGCATGTTGCCGCGAAAGTCAGCATAGCCCAGCGTGGTATTATCAATGACTTTAAGAAATCCTTTGGGGCCGCCTCGGAATTGCATGTATGGCCAGCCATTTTCTCCGACGGTGGCTATGTAAAAACTGTCCCGTGATTGGATAAAAGGGATTTCCCTGCTCGTCAGAACATATTGGTCACCTGACAATTCTATGCGCGAATATGATTTACGTGAGCCATACTGTTCCTGGGCTTTTTTAACGCTGTCCGTGAAAGCAAACTTTGTGAAATTCTGGTTTATGATTTTTTCCTTTCAAAAACTAAAGAGACTGCAAAAGCCTCAAGAATGTCATTCCGAGCGACAAAGTCGCGAGGAATCTGGTAGCCAGATTTCTCGTCCGGCTGGTTGCCGGACTTCGAAATGACAAGAATGGTGGGCTTTTTGCCGCATGTTTCGGTTATTTCTCAACAACCGCTCCGAGATTCTTCGTCAAAAAATTTCGGATGGTCTCTGCAATGACGTCGCCGTCCTCTTCAAGCGCAAAGTGCCCGGTGTCCAGCAAATGAAATTCGATGTTCTTCAGATCGCGCTTGTAAGGATGAGCGCCTTCCGCAGGGAAAATGTAGTCGTTCTTGCCCCAAACTATTAATGTAGGCGGTTGATACGTTCTGAAATATTCCTGCCAGTCCGGGTATAAAGAAACATTCGTTTGATAATCGTAAAATAACTTAAGCTGTATCGCGGGATTTCCTTCGCGTGTCAGATGTCTTAAATCCATATTCCAATTATCGGGGCTAATGACCTCCTTATTCCTGACACCATGAGTGAACTGCCACTCGACGCCTTCTTTGGTGATAAATCCTTTTAAGGGCTCCGCATTTTCGGCTGTTCTGTTTTTCCAATATTTTTTTATCGGATCCCAAAACTCTCTTAATCCTTCATCGTATGCGTTGCCATTCTGCACTATGAGTGATTGAACTCTTTCGGGATACTTTGCCGCGATTCTGAACCCAATTGGTGCACCATAGTCCATCAGATATATCGAATAAGAGTTGATATCGAGTTTTTTTAGAAGTTTTTCGATTAGTAGGCTGTAATTATCAAAGCTGTAGTCAAACTTATCCATGGCCGGCTGATCACTATTTCCAAAACCGGGGTAATCGGGAGCGATTAAGTGATAACTGTCTGATAAGTCAGATATAAGATTTCTGAACATATGCGATGAAGTCGGGAACCCGTGCAGCAGCAGTATCGTTGGTGCATCTTCCGGCCCGGCTTCGCGATAAAAGATATTCAGTCCGTCCAAGTTGGTGGTTTTGTAAAGAGTAGGATAACTTTTTGAGCTTCCTTTTATCGGTTCCGCCGATACTTGTTGGGCCTCTTTTGTAAGCATGAACAAGCCGGCAACACCGACCAGGATGACAGCAGCCAGCGTAACAAATTTTTGAAGGTTAATTCTTAGATGTGTCATGATCATTCTCCCTTAGTGGTTGAAGGTTATCGTGTTCAAAGCCTAAAATCATTTGGGCTGTCCTTAGTTTGTATATGAACAGCCCAAGTTCTTTCTTTGACAGTTAATTGGTAGCGGTAGCTTGTTTGACTGCTTCTACGGCTTCTTTCGTCGTCCAAACCGCATTCGCGATAAAGCGAAAGTCAACCAATGCCGCAGCATAGCCGTCGCCGTCAGGCACGATGGCCGCAGCCGTTGCGTCTTTGACAACCGCAACCTCAAAGCCGCGCTCCAGTAGTTCGCGCAAATGGGATTCGGTGCACAGATTTGCCGACATGCCGGCCAGGATGACTTTGTCAATGCCGCGCTTCCGAAGCTGGAGCATGAGGTCATTGTTTTCCGGCCCGTACACTTTATGCGGGCTTGACACAATGGTCTTGCCATCCTGAATGTAGGGCTTATACCGTTCCAAAAAGTCAGCGCCGGAACCTTCAAATCCCTCAAGACTCAGCGGGTCTTTGCGGTCGAACATGCCGATGTTGTGCATCAGCACTTCCAGCGCGCCTTCGAACTTCCAGCCCTTGTCGGTGGGATAGTAGTAGTGCGGCGAAATAAACACCGGCAGGTTATTCTCTTTAGCCACTTTCAACAGGGCTTCGATATTTGCGACGGTATTATTTTCCGTGACGCTTTTGCCAACTACGCCCCAGGTCACGCCGTCCGGACTCAGGAAGTCGTTCTGTGGGTCGGTGATAACCAGTGCCGTGCGCTCGGGATCGATTTTCATGCCAGGATTAGGAAGTTGTGCAGTTGCAATTGATGCAGAGCTAATGATTATGGCAATCCCAAGAAGGGTTGCAATTAAAGTTTGCCTTAGTGAATTCATTTGTAATTTCTCCTTCGTAAAATGAATTATAGATACGGTTAATTAGATTAATTTATAGAGCCTTAAAAAATATATCCTCCTTTCTAAAAATGATTCATAGAAATCTTCAAGGTGCGGCGCACGTTTCTTACGCTGGTATAGGTTGACATAATTGTTAATGAGAATGCGAAATATCCAACCGCGAAAATTGGTTCCGGGTTCAAACTTATGCAAGAAACGCCAGGATTTCAGGTAGGTTTCCTGCACCAGGTCTTCCGCATCGTAAATGTTCCTGGTCATTTTTAGCGCCGTACTATAAAGATGGTTCATTAAAGGGTAAGCCAGCGCTTCAAATTCTTTAAGCTTCTGTTCCTGAGTAAAGCCAGGTGAATGATCGAACGATTTTCTTACCACCATTCCCTCCAGATAAATTTGCTAATAAAAATAATTCACATAGACCAAGCTCTGTGGAGATAAGTGTGTAATTCTTTATTCTAAAATATTTGCGGATAGTCCGGCGGCGTGGAGCATATTCTTAGCAAGGGTGGGACAATTCAACAAATAAATATTTTCTGTAATTAAATCGATGAGAACTTGCACGGCTTTAGGGCACATGGAAGTAACTTTGCAAAGTTCAACAATAATCTTTTGTTCGAAAAGCTTGATTAAGCGATTGATTTCGTCACTCCAATCCTGCAAGTTCTTATCAGAAAGCTCGCCTTCGATTTTCAGAATAACCGTCAAGTCATTTTCAAATATCTTATTGATTCGAAACATATCGGCCCGGTGTCCAAGTTTTTTGTATTATTACAGGCCAAAACCGTACCAAAACAAAAAAAGCCAGCTAGGTCGTTTCCCAAGTGGCTTAATTTATAGAAGTTAGTTTACATTAACATTGAAGTTTGAATCTAGGAGGAATGCCAAAATTTTGACGGTATACCGTCACCGAGTCGATATTTCGTCAAAATCATTGCGTTTTATAAATACCCAGTTTCCTCATTCTATCCAACAAAGTCGTTCGTTTGATACCCAGCAATTTTGCGGCGCCTTTCGGTCCGCCAACAATCCCCCTGGTTTTTTCCAATGCTTTCAGGATGAGCAACCGTTCCGATTCCGCAAGGGTTGGAATTCCTTCTCCAGATAATAGACCTTCCGAAGTAATTCCAATATGTTCCTCTTTAATAACGCCCTCGTCACAGAGAATGACCGCCCCCTCAAGGATATTGGCCAGCTCACGTACATTTCCCGGCCAATCGTAGCTCAGGAGCTTTTCAAGGGCCCGGGGGCTTATCCTGTGTGTCCTTTTTCCCATCCTGCGGGAGAATTTTTTGATGAAATAATTGCTTAACATCGGGATATCGTCTCGACGTTCTCGCAGAGGAGGAATGTGAATCGGGAAAATATTCAAGCGGTAATACAGGTCGGCGCGGAAGGCATTGAGCTTGACCGCCTCCTCCAGATTACGGTTGGTGGCCGCAATGACTCTAACATTGACCTTTTGAGTTTGGGTGCCGCCCACGCGTTCGAATTCCTGTTCCTGCAGAACCCGTAAAAGCTTGGACTGAGTTTCAAGAGGAAGTTGGCCAACCTCGTCCAGAAAGATAGTGCCGCCATCTGCAAGCTCAAATCGGCCCTTCTTTCTGGCCGTGGCCCCGGTAAAGGCGCCCTTTTCATGACCAAGAAGCTCGCTCTCCACCAAACCCGGGGGCAAGGCCGCACAATTTACTTTGACCAACACCCGTTCTTTGCGACTGCTTAAATTATGAATGGCTCTGGCAATCAATTCTTTGCCCGTGCCTGTTTCACCGGTCAAAAGAACGGTCGAGTCCGTGGCCGCCACTTTTTCGATGTTTTGAAAAACTTTTCTCATGGCGGTAGACGCCCCTATGATTTCCTCAAAATTGTACTCGCTGATAATTTCTTGCTGCAGATAAACCTTTTCGAGATGCAGTTTGTTAAGTTCTTCTTCGGTCTGTTTGCGATCATTGATGTCCCGCAAAATAATGGTGTAGAGCTTGTTCCCGGAGACTTCAACCTGCGAGACCGTGGCCTCGATAGGAAATTCTTCCCCGTTGGCCCGAATGGCGGTGAGACCCTCCGGAGTCCACATATATCGTTTGCTTATCTTACCCTTGCCCAAGTTTCGCATATGATTTGTGAGTAAGTTGCGGAAGTTATCAGAGAGGAATCGGTCGATAGAGCTACCAACAGCCTCAGCGGCCTCGCAGTGGAAAATCTTCTCAGCAGCCTTGTTGAAAAGTCTGATGCGCTTTTGTTCATCAATGGTGATGATGGCATCCATAGCGGATTCTAAAATTCGGGAAAGACGCTCCTCACTTTCACGCAGTGCTTGCTCTGCCAGCCTGCGCTCGGTCACATCGCGCACTATGGCCAGGACTTCGTCCATCCCGCAATTGACGATCCGGGCCTCGTAGTAACGAATATCGTCCTGCATGGGAAGCTGATACTCGAAGATTTGAACATCGCCGGTTAGCAGGGTACGCTCTAAGTAATGCATAGTCTGCTCTGCTATCTCTGGCGGCATCACCTCACACACTTTTCTACCTAAAAACTCAGCAGGAGGCACGTACGTTTCGAATTCCTTTGCAGCTTTGAAATCCAGATAAGTCCCATCTTTGCTGATTCGGAACACTAAATCGGGTAAGGCGTTCAGGAGGGCTCGATGGGTCGCTTCACTTTTACGTAATGCTTCCTCTGCCCGCTTGCGCTCGGTGATATCAGTCAGAATTCCAGTGAACAGCCGGCGCTCACCCAGACGCATCTCGCTCACAGCTAGGTATATCGGAAAGGTTGTCCCATCTTTCCGACGTCCAACCGTCTCACGACCGATCCCGATGATCCTTTTCTTACCCGTGCTCAGATAATGTGCTATGTACGAGTCATGCTCACTGTGGTAGGGTTCGGGCATTAGGATTTTTACGTTCTGACCGAGAATCTCATCAGGTGCATAACCAAAGATTTGTACTGCCGCAGGGTTGAACGACTCGATAGTACCGTGCTGATCGATCGTGATAATTCCATCTACTGCCGTGTCTACAATGGCGCGAGTCCTGGCCTCGCTCTCTCGCAGGGCGGCTGCAATTGCTGCGTGCTCATTGTTCAATTGAATACGGTGCAAAGCCATCGACACCTGACTGGCCAGCGCCTCAAGAGACGCAGCATGAATGGGCAAATAGGGTTCTTCAGAGGATTTACCAGCAATGACCACACCGAAATTATGTTCTATAGTCCTCAAGCGAACCAACAGAAGCCGACATAATCCTGCGGCCGTCGCTTCAGGAAGATGTTCTTCTCGCACGTTGATCTCGCGGCCAACTTCATCGGATAATGCGGAAGAATTGGTCACGATTGAAGATACAAAATTCTTGATTTCTTTAGCTAAGGCCTCTTCAAGGGGCGCATTCCTGAACTGACCTGAGACGCTCATTTCACCCCCGGTAGCGTTTTCCAACACTACAGCACCGAGTTGCACCCGAAAGGCTAACGTAATTGCGCCGGCCGTAAAGCGGGCAATCTCCTCTTCACTTTCAATCAGAGCAAGTGCAGCCCCGAATCCAAGTATGGAGTAGGGATCAGACGAAGTTGAATTATGCTTCAGTGATTCAGAAGTGGTGCCCGGTCGCTTACTTTTGTGATTCGAGCTACCAGAAGAATGAGACATCTAATCGTGCTCCGCTAATTCCTGAAGTAAAATACATGAAATGGATTAGGAACCAAAAACTGGCCCATGATACACAGTGGATGAGTCCTGAGCGCATCCATTACAACATCCCCACCGAATCCAAGGGGAACTTCCGTGCTATCGCCACCATTAGAGCGAGCACACATAGTAATCTCCGATAATTTTTATTGATAATATTGAGTGGTGAGTAATATTACAATTTATTTATCAAAGTAACGCATTTTCCTTAAAAATGCAAGAAAATGTTCAAGCACTCAAACACTCGCTAGCTCAAAAAGTCTACTACTA
>JBHIAW010000125.1:0-8603 GCA_046758765.1 bacterium | reverse complement strand
AAATTGCAAAAATACGCTGACGCTGATTTTTGCACTCCATCCCAAACAACCGTTTGCTGAAAAAGGAAAGCAAATTCGTAATCCGAAACTCGAAGCAATTGTTTCGGATTTCGATATTGGAGATTCGGATTTATTCTACGATCTATTTAGTCTGAAGAATTGCTCTTCAGATTTTGCTGAATAGAAGGCATAATCGTAAACCCAACTTAAATGACGGAGGGAGGCAAATGAAAATGGCATCTTATATTATCTTGGCTTATGGCATTCTGGTTCTGGTGGGAGGCATATTGGGATACGTAAAATCGCAAAGTCTGCCATCTATTATCTCGGGCGGTATATTTGGTCTACTCATCATCGCGAGTGCCATACTCATGTTAAAAGGAATGGCGGTAGGCACCTACTCAGCCCTTGTCATCTCTGTATTTCTTGCTGCTTTTTTCCTATATCGATTTATTGGGTCACATAAATTCATGCCCGCAGGTCTGATGATAATTTTGAGTTTAATTTCCGTAATTACCCTCATCATAAATTTGCGCAAATAATTGAGCTGCGTGGTTAAATAATTGCAGTGTGAAAAGAACTGAGAGGAGGTCTACATGCAGCACCTAAGAGTTATCTTAGTAAGTTTGTTGACGAGTTTTGTTACAGGTTTTCTTAATTCACCTTTTGCTCAGCATTTACCAGAAGGTCATTACCACCCCAACCGGGAACGCACCATTGACATTGTTCACTATAAGGCTGACATACGTTTCAATTTTAAAGAACAGAAAGTGCTGGGTAAAGCTGCGGTCAAATTCCATCCCCTTTCCCAAACCGATGCGTTTTCGTTGGATGCTATCCGTTTGAACGTGCGAAGTGTTGAGCTAGTGAATACGAATTCAACCAAGCCGTTATCTTTCCAGCTTTCTGAATCAAAACTTGTAGTAAACCTGAATCAAACGCGCACCTCACAAGACACCCTGACCGTTGCGATAGAATATTCCTGCCAGCCGAATGCAGGGATCTATTTTCAAAAAAACCCTGGAGACCCACGGCAGTACTTTATCCACACCTACGGAGAAGGCGGACTGCACGCCAACTGGCTGCCCATCTATAACGACGTCAACGACAAATTTACCACGGAAGTGACGGTCACGGTGCCCGAACCCTACTCGGTTATTTCCAATGGGAAATTACTGGAGGTCAATAAAGAATCGAATCGTGAGCGGAGCTTTCACTGGAAACAGGAACGGCCGCATTCAAATTATCTGATTGCTCTTTATGTCGGTGAATTTGAAAAGGGTGACCTACCGCCGGCTTTCGATTCTGTCCCACTGAGTTATTGGGTACCCAAGGGTAGATTAAACCAAGGGGCCTATGCTTTTCGTAATACTCCAAGAATGGTAGAATTCTTTTCCACTCGGTTAGGTTACAAATATCCGTGGGAAAAGTACGACCAGATTGCCGTACCGGATTACGCCATTGGTGCGATGGAGCACACCTCCGTTACCGGACATCGATGGTCCGTGTTAAGAGAGGAACAAGCGCCGGTTGATTTTGGGCCGCCTGTCTTCAATCGCTATCACACTTTTTGGACCGCCGAAGGTACCATCTCACATGAGTTGGCCCACCACTGGTTTGGCGATAACTTAACCTGTCGTAACTTAAGCTATATCTGGTTAAACGAAAGCTTTGCCAGTTACTGCCAAATGCTCTGGGATGAAGAAGCCCTTGGTCAAGAAGCGCTAATGCTTGATCGACAAATCGCTCTAGACCGGTATTTGGAGTATGTCGCCGCGAAACATATAATCCGGCCTTTAGAATATCACTACTTTGACAAGCCCGATGATATTTACAACGAAGAGCACACCTACCTCAAAGGCGCCATCGTCCTGCACATGCTGCGGAATATCTTAGGAGATGATGACTTCTTCCGGGGGCTGAGTTACTATTTGCATAAACACGAATATTCCAACGTGGAAAGCAACGAGTTCAAAATTGCTATTGAAGAAGCCGCCGGACAAAATCTGGACTGGTTTTTTGAGGACTGGGTTTACGGCGGTGGCCACCCTATTTTGGAAGTGAACTACGACTATTTAAGTTCCCATAAATTAGTTGAATTAACCGTTCAGCAAGTCCAACCTTTTGTTGAGGGACAGGATCTTTTTACACTACCCGTTGAAATAACTGTTGCTACTTCAAATGATACAAGAGCCTTCACGGTTTGGATTGAAGAGGAGACCGAGCGATTTCTTTTAGAATGCGACGCCAAGCCGCTCATGGTTAGTTTTGACGGCAAAGGGGACTTGGTAGCCGAAATAAGATTTAATAAAGGGCTCGATGAGCTTCTGTATCAGATAGAACATGACACTTTGCCAGGAAAGATTTGGGCCTTAAGGGAGTTGGCTCGCCGTTTTCCGACTCATTCGAAATCCTTGCAGGCTATTTCAGAAATACTTGCAGGCGATGAATTTTGGGGGCTGAAAGCAGAAGCGGCCTTACAGTTGGGGACCTTGCGCACCCCAGAAGCCGAGCAAGTAGTCACCACCGCGCTAAATACTTCAGACTACCGTATTCGCAAGGCTGCGGTTTTAGCTCTGCCAAAGTTTGGTACTAAATCTGCGAAAGAAACATTAAGAAATATCATACGCAATGACCCGCATACCGACGTGGCAGCCACGGCCATCGTAGCTTTGGCTAAGACAAATCCCGAGGTTGAAGTTGACTTCATTCGAACGCAGCTTGGGCGCTCTTCCTGGTATGACGAAATTACCATCGCTTGTCTGGAGGCATTTCGAATTCTTGCTGACCAGGAATTGGTCGCAGACATCAAATCCTTTACTCAGGAAAAATACAATCAGCATGTTCGCATGGCTGCCTTAAATGCCTGGAAAAGCTGTGCGCCTGAAGATGCCAATTTACACAAAATTTTAATGGCGAACGTGGAAAGAGCGCCCTATAGTATACAGAACTTAGCGATAAAAATGCTGGGTGAGCTCCGTGTAACTCAAGCCAAATCCCTTTTGCAAAGAATTGCCGATAAGTCTGGGGATGAAAATTTAAGAGTACTGGCAGAACAAGCTCTGGATGACGTCATGAGGGTGGAAGGGCCGTCTGATGTTGAAGCATCACGCTAAGAGATGAACCTTATAGATAGTGAACTTGCAATTGTCTATTGAAAAAATTAGTGCCGTCCTGAAAAAATTAATCAATAGACAATAATCACTAATCAATTAAGAAGTTTTTAGCCCTCTCAAGGCAACTTTCACCTTGAGCTAAGAAATTCACTCCACCGCGAATCTATCTGTTTGGAGGATGTTATGACCCATCAATTTAACAGGCGAATCAGTCCCTATTTGGACATATTTCGAGCCGCCTGGGAGAATCGCGATCAAATGCGTTATGCCTGGCGCATTTTGCGCGATGGGGTGTGCGATGGTTGTGCATTAGGCACCACTGGCATGCGCGATTGGACCATGTCCGGCATTCATCTGTGTTGGATTCGCTTAAATTTGTTGCGCTTAAATACCATGCCGGCATTCGACCCAGAGAGATTGCAGGATGCTGAGAGCCTTCGCAGCCGCTCCGAACGAGAACTGCGCAAGATGGGCAGATTACCAGTACCGTTCATTAGGCGAAAGGGTGATGTTGGATTTCAAGCTATTGCTTGGGATGACGCCATCACTTTAATTGCCGAGAGAATTCGCGTCACTGATCCACACCGATTGGGATTTTATATCGTCTCACGCGGTACGGCCAATGAAACCTATTATGTAGCTCAAAAAGTCGTGCGTTTCCTCGGCAGCAATCATATCGACAACTCAGCCCGGGTGTGTCATGCACCCAGCACCACAGCCCTGAAACAAACCATCGGCTTTGCTGCCACCACGTGCAGTTATGAGGATTTGATTGGCAGCGACCTGGTGGTGTTTATCGGCAGCGACGTCGCCAACAACCAGCCCGTGGTCATGAAGTATCTATATTTAGCCAAGAAGCAAGGAACGAAAGTTGCTCTAATCAACCCGTTTCGTGAACCTGGGATGGAAAAATATTGGGTGCCATCATCCACGCAATCCGCGCTTTTTGGCACCAAGATTACCGATGCGTTTTTCCAAATCAAAGTAGGCGGCGATATCGCATTCATTAACGGGGTGCTGAAGAACCTCATTGCCAATCGCTGGATAGATGGAGATTTTATCAAGAACCACACGACGCATTGGGACGAACTGGTGAAAGAATTGCAGGGCCAGAGCTTTGAAGAATTGCAGCAGCACTCTGGCGCCACCGGGGAACAGATGCTCGAATTTGCCCGGATGTACGCTCAGGCAAAATCGGTCATTTTCGTATGGTCTATGGGCATTACCATGCATCGTTATGGTGTTTCGAATGTAAAATCCATTGTCAACCTGGCTTTAGCGCGCGGCATGGTGGGACGACCAAAAACCGGCCTGATGCCGATTCGTGGTCATTCCGGCGTGCAAGGCGGGGCCGAAATGGGTGCGGTACCCAACCAGTTTCCGGGTGGCGTATCAGTAAGTCCGGACGGGGCGCAAAAATTTCAGCAACAATGGAATTTTGAAGTGCCCGACTGGCGCGGCTATTTTGTTGCGGAAATGATTGACGCGGCTCATCGCGGTGAGATGGAGGTGCTGTATTGCGTTGGAAGCAATTTGTTTGACATCTTACCCGACAGTCGATATGTGCGAGAGGCCATCGAAAAAATACCACTGCGCATCCATCACGACATTGTGTTGAATCCACAAATGTTAGTTGACCCGGCCGATACGGTTCTCCTGTTACCCGCAACAAACCGCTACGAAATGAAGGGTGGCAATACTGAGACGACCACAGAACGACGCGTCATTTTCAATCCAGAGATTCCAGGCCGCCGTGTACCCGACGCCAGGGATGAGTGGCAGGTGTTGGTGGAGGTTGCAAAAAAAGCCAAGCCGGAACTATCAGATAAGATTGACTTCACCACCACTCAGCAGATTCGGGAAGAAATCGCGCAAGTCATTCCCTTGTACAACGAAATTCAAAACTTGCGACAGAAAGGAGACCAGTTCCAGTGGGGTGGGCCCAGGTTAGCCGAAAGCAGGCAGTTTAACACGCCCGATAGCAAAGCACGATTTGCACCCTTGGTACCACCACAACACGATATCCCCGACGGTTGGTTTCAATTAACTACCCGCCGAGGGAAACAGTTTAACAGCATGACTTTTAGCAAAAACGATCCAATGATTAGCGGTCAGCGAGATGTGGTGGTGATGGCTGCGAAAGATTTGGAGCGCCTGGGCGTTGAAAATGGCCAGAGTATTTTGCTTCGCTCCCAAACGGGCGAATTCCGAGGCCGCGCGCAAGCAGGTCCCATTCAACCCGGCACAGTCATGATGTACTGGCCAGAAGCCAATGCGCTAATTCGCCGAGGCCTCTCCGACCCTGAGTGCGGCATGCCTGCTTATCGAAGTGAGATTGTCGAGGTGATTGCTTAGTGGTGTTTGGGTGTTAACGCGCTTGAGTGCTAAGGTCTCCAAGTACATGATTTTAAAAAACGCTAAGACACTTGAACAGTTGAATACTTAAACACACCAATACTAAACAATCCAATTGGTATTTTGAATTTGAGATTTATTTGTTATTTGGTCATAAGCTAACGGAACCAAGAATCAAAAAATGGCAAAATGATTAAGGGAGAAAATAATCGTTTAGTTGTTAATTTGTAACTATTCAGGTTGAATCCGAAAGGCAAAACTATTTAGGGCAAAACAATTAAAGTCAAAAAAAGAAATGAACACATGTTAATGTATCGTTTCAATGGTTAATTTAGGTAGTATTTGATCAATACTTATATTGATCTGTTACTTTATTGCAGATAAGCTGCGTTGGGACTATTCACGATTTACTTTTCACTATTCACCTGCGCTTTAGCGCGCTCAGTTTTTACTTGATTTTGCACCCTCTATTAAGTACTTTAAGGAAAATGTCATTGCTATTTCGCAATTCCGCCCACCCGCTTACCCGACAGAAAATTACTCTGTGGGATGCTCAATGAAATGAGGTAGAAAGGTAAGAACCTAAGAAAATACAACTGTGCACTTCTATCAATCTCAAAATATCTGAAGGCAGAAATGGCAGAAATTCAGGAATCTAATCCCCAAAATGCAGATCAATTTAAAGGACTTCGGCATCTCATAGGCAACACGCCGCTGCTGGCTCTGCACTTCACGTTCCAAGGGAAAAGGCGGGTGCTCTATGCCAAAGCTGAAAACATCAACCTGACCGGAAGTATTAAGGACCGAATGGCGCTCTACATTTTGCAGCGAGCGTATACCGAAGGGCATATCCATCCGGGTGACACAATTGTTGAAGCGACGAGCGGAAACACTGGCATTTCCTTTGCATCGCTCGGTCGTGCGCTGGGACACCCGGTGATCATTTTCATGCCGGACTGGATGAGTCAGGAGAGGGTAGAGCTCATTCAAAGTCTCGGGGCTCGAATAATGCCTGTCACTCGGCAGCAAGGCGGATTTCTTGGTAGCATCCGCATGACAGAAGATTTTGCGGCGCGGCACCAAAACGTATTCTTACCGTGTCAGTTCTCCAACACGGCCAACGTCGAAGCTCATGAACAAACAACAGGCCCGGAGATTTGGTGGCAACTCTATTTTAACGGCCTCACCCCTGACGCTTTTGTCGCAGGTGTTGGAACCGGGGGCACCATCATGGGCGTGGGGCGTTTCCTACGCACCCATAACCCGGAGGTTCGGATACACCCTCTGCAGCCTGCCGAATCCCCTACGCTCTCCACTGGCCACAAGATTGGTAAGCATCGAATTCAAGGCATCTCAGACGAATTTATTCCCTCCATAGTGGACCTTGACACACTGGATAAGATAATTAGCGTGCATGATGGCGATGCTATTCTGATGGCGCAAAAGCTTGCGGCCCACCTTGGCCTGGCCGTAGGAATCTCTTCAGGCGCTAATTTGATTGGGGCAATCATAGTGCAGAACGAACTCGGCACAGATGCAGTCGTAACGACTGTCTTCCCTGATGACAATAAGAAATACCTGAGTACGGATCTTCTGCGCGAGGAACCGCTAAAGCCAGACTACTTGACGCCCGAGGTTGAGTTCACCGGCTTCGAAGTGTTCAAGCGGGTGTGTCACACTTGCTGCGACCTCTACGACTGCACGCAGCGATTGGGGCAAATTAGTGCAATGTAATTGGTTTGTAATTTCTTATTACTATTTCTACTAATCTTGCTTCCCCTCTTGCGTCAGTTTCTGTTTTACTTTCTCCAAATAAAATGAGTTACCAACATTAAAAAGAACAATAGACAATCCAGCACAACAAATTCCTAAGAATGAGCCTGCCAAAACATCGGCAGGATAATGCACACCAATATAAATGCGGGAAAAACTTACAACCGTGGCCAGTGTAAAAAAGACTAAGGTGAGTCTTTTGTAAAAATAAGCAAGAAGCCATGCGGCAGCAAAACTATCGGCAGCATGCCCCGAAGGAAATGCGTAATTGTCGATGCAGTCTATCAGAAGCCGCACATCAGTCAGGGCCTGGCATGGTCTGAGACGAGCGAACAAAGGCTTAAACCAAGTAGAACTGCTTAGCTGTGCTAGTACTAAGGTAGGAATGATCAGAATGGCTACTGTACGACCTACCCTACCCCCTTTGGCTATTAACGCGAGCCAAACAACAACAGAAAGACCCATCCAATAATGCTGATTGGTGATAATGGGCATGAGCCAATCAAAAAATGGGTTGGCAAAATCACGGTTGATCAGATAAAAAAGTTCAGCGTCTATGTTCGAATAGAATTCCATTGAGAATAACAAATATACATAATTCAAAAATAAGATCTAATCCCCAAACAGCCATAAATCGTCAAGAACCCTCAGAAGGATTTTCAAAGTAAAACTTCAGTTACAGTGCGGTTACATGTCATTCCGATGGAATCCTTTTCGATAAGTTTGACCGAAGGGATGAAGAAGTTGAAATAGTAGTTCCATTCGGTGGTATAGAATTCATTGAGTTTTTCAACGAGTTTAGGATTTTCAAAGCGTTGATATCCGAGGCATTGTCGGATATAGGTCCAGTTTTTGGTCTCAATGTGGGCATTGTCGTTTTTGTGATAGGCACGCGCTCTGGTAAATTGCACCGGTTGTTTTCTATGGGTGAAGTAGCGCACCAGATGCCAATTTAAGAATTCTGAGCCATTATCGCAATCAAAACTTTGGATGGGGAAGGGAAGGGTGTTTTCGATGTTCTGAATGGCTTTGCTGACGCCTTGTTCGCCTTTTCCTCAGACGGCGGGTTGTTCGGTCCAGCCAGAGGCAATTGATTGGTACGGATTGAGATGCGTTTTTTCAGGATTGCGCCAGTCTTTGTGGTGGCCAGCCCACGTTTGGCGTATTTTCTGTTACTTCATAGAAATTCCTTGACAACCCCTTGATTATTTATTATCTTATTAGCAAATCAAAATCGTAACACACAACACTCCTGAGTTTCTGACTATTAAACAAAATAATCTCTAATCAAATTGGGAGGGAGAAACCATGAACGCCAGAAGGTATTTATTTGCCAGTTTGGGGGTATTTGTGGTGTAT
>JBHIAW010000124.1:0-8689 GCA_046758765.1 bacterium | reverse complement strand
TAAAATAAAATTAGTAGTAATTTGGCAACTATTCAGGCTGTCCTGTCATTTCGTAGGAATCTTTGTAAATTTTAGCACCAAGTAAACAAGGTTCGTTCAGGGGTTGATTCAAAAAAGATTCTTTCAGAATGACGGCTTGAATAGTTGCGTAATTTGATAAAATGCATGGAGGATAGCTATGCATATCAGCGTAATTGGCACAGGATATGTAGGTTTGGTAACAGGGACTTGTTTTGCAGAATTTGGCAATGATGTGATTTGTGTGGATATTGACGACGAGAAAATCAAGAACTTGAATAAAGGGAATCTTCCAATTTATGAGCCCGGATTAGATGTCCTGGTCTTAAAGAATACAAAAGAAGGTCGGCTTACCTTTACCACAAATGTGAAAGATGCCGTAGAAAATTCATTGGTGGTTTTCATTGCGGTTGGTACGCCACCGAAAGATGATGGTTCTGCGGACTTAAGCTTTGTTGAGGACGTGGCAAAGGATATTGCTAAGTACATGAATGGTTACAAGGTTGTCGTTAACAAAAGTACTGTGCCTGTGGGTTCAGGAAAATGGATTCAGAATACTATTCAAGAAAACTTAACTCAAAGAATGAGTTTTAGTGTGGTGTCCAATCCCGAGTTTCTAAGGGAAGGTTCGGCGATTGAAGATTTTATGCGTCCGGACAGAGTAATAATTGGTGCCGAATCTAGCGAAGCCATTGCCATAATGAAAGATCTCTATTCACCTCTTTATCTAATTGAAACGCCGTTCGTTATAACGAATTTAGAAACCGCGGAACTCATAAAATATGCTTCCAATGCGTTCTTAGCTACGAAAATTTCTTATATTAACGAAGTGGCTAATTTTTGTGATCTTATTGGGGCTGATGTTCATCATGTTGCGCTTGGCATGGGACTTGATAATCGCATCGGTAAGAAGTTTCTACACCCTGGACCCGGATACGGGGGATCATGCTTTCCCAAAGATACCAATGCCTTATTGCAGTTAGGCCAAGAATATGACTACAATTTTAGGATCATAAGGTCCGTTGTACAGGTTAATGAACAGCAGCGCTATTTGATGCTCAACAAAATCAAAAACGCCATGGGGGGCGTCAAAGATAAAACTTTTGGAATCTTAGGATTGTCATTTAAGCCTAATACAAATGATATGCGAGATGCGCCTTCTATTGCCATAATTCAGGGGCTCTTGAAAGATGGCGCCACTATAAAAGCATTTGACCCGGTAGCCATGGAAGAGTCCAAAAAAGTGTTGCCCAACATAATCTATTGTCGAGATACTTATGAAGTCGCCAAAGATTGTGACGCACTCATCTTTATTACCGAATGGAATCAATTTAGAAGTCTGGATTTAGAAAAAATAAAACAACTGATGAAATCACCTGCAATTATTGATTTAAGAAATATTTACGATCCGGAAAGAATGAAGGAAAGGGGCTTCAAGTATACTTGTGTGGGGCGTCCAAATTAAACTCAATCAAAGCTGAGCGATTAGCGAAATTTAAGAACATTCCTCCTGAAGGACATAATAATTGCTCAATTTGGGACTCAAGTTGATTCATCTTACCTATTAGACGGATCTAAATATCATACATCTCTTTCTCACTTGTGTCAGTTCCGAACATCGTTTCAATATGGCACAAAGAAGTGCTGTAACTGCACTATTATACTGTAAGTTATGACACACTAACCATAATAAAATGGCAGGGTTGATTCTACCTATTGTATTGGCAGTTCATGGCATCATAATTGCTAAAGTAACTAAGCTTAAGGTCGATGTATATCATAGCTTCGAGACGGCGTTTAATGATCTAAATAATAAGAACCTATCTAATCAAACTTATGTTTTTGAAAACTTTTAAGATGCACAAAATAGAGAACATATTTAGCTTTTTGCCAGTTTTTGGACTTCCCTTCCTAAATTCTGTTCAAAATCAAAATAGGTAAAGCAAGCGAATGCGGACTTTGATGATTGCTCCACAACCCTTTTTTCAGCCAAGGGGAACGCCTTTTAGCGTGCTCCATCGGCTAAAAGCATTGTCTGAATTAGGTTATGAAATTGATTTGCTAACCTATCATGTGGGTCAAGACGTTGAGATTGAGAAAGTAAACATATATCGAATTCCCAGAGTACCTTTTGTTAAAAGAATTGCAATCGGTCCTTCAAAAGTTAAAGTGATTTTAGATATTTATGTTTTCCTAAAAGCCAGGAAGATGCTGCGTGAAGTCCAGTATGATTTAATCCATTCGCATGAGGAAGCAGGATTTTTGGCCACATTTTTAGCTAAGCGGTTTGGTACCTTACATCTCTATGATATGCATTCCAGCCTTCCCCAGCAGTTGTCAAATTTTAGATTCTCCAGGTCGCAATTCTTGACGCGCTGGTTTGAGAACTTAGAAGCCAATACCATCCAACATGCAGAGGCGGTAATTACAATTTGTCCCGAGTTGTTTAATTATGTTAAACGTAGGTTTCCAAACAAATACAATATTCTGATCGAAAACGTCGCTGACAATCATTTGGTTTTCACACCCCAATTGGATGTGAGTCAAGTTAAAGAAAAGATAAGTACCAACGGACAGTTGGTGGTTTTGTACACTGGTACCTTTGAGCCGTATCAAGGAATTGATCTACTAATTCAATCGAGTACAAAAGTCATACAACAGGTACAGAATGTAAGATTTGTGTTAGTAGGGGGAAAACCAGAACAAGTCGCCACTTATGAAAATAAAGTTAAGAATTTAAATATAGATGAATATTTCTTTTTCGCTGGTTCCCTGCCACCTGGAGAAGTGCCCCAGTATGTTGAGGCGTCGGATATTTTGGTTTCGCCACGAACGGACGGTACGAATACACCCTTGAAAATATATTCATACCTTCGTTCCGGAAAGCCAATAGTCGCCACGAAGCATATTACCCACACGCAGGTCCTAAACGAAGAAGTGTCCGTCCTGACTGATTGTACGCCAGATGCATTTGCCGAAGGTTTACTGTCAGTACTAAAAAACGGGCATCTGCGAAAAAAAATAGGGAACAAAGCTAAAAAATTGGCCGAGGAAAAGTACAGCTACCAGACTTTTCTAAATAAGACGAAAGAAGTTTACAATTATTTAGAACAACAATTAGAAATCAGGAGAAGAGTGCCTTAATGTGTGGTATTTGTGGAATCACATATTTTGATAGAGAAAGAAAACCCTCGGAACATGAAATTCAGCGCATGTGTGACGCACTGCATCATCGTGGGCCGGATGATTGTGGCTGGTATGTAAACGGAAATACAGGTATCGGCATGCGACGATTAAGTATCATCGACTTGGTGACTGGAC
Source organism: bacterium (assembly GCA_046758765.1). Classification (GTDB taxonomy): domain Bacteria; phylum Zhuqueibacterota; class Zhuqueibacteria; order Oceanimicrobiales; family Oceanimicrobiaceae; genus JBHIAW01. The sequence goes on along the minus strand of JBHIAW010000124.1, from coordinate 5,350 downwards.
ATCAACCCATTTCCAATGAAGATGGTTCAATTTGGATTGTTTTTAATGGCGAGATCTACAACCATTTAGAATTGCGGCAAGAGCTTCTAAAGAAAGGTCACAATTTCCAAACGCGAACTGACACCGAGGCCATTGTACATGCTTATGAAGAGTATGGAGAGGAATGTCCTAACAAGCTCAATGGTATGTTTGGATTTGCCATTTTGGACCAAAGGAACCACACCCTGTTTTTAGCACGAGACCGTTTGGGAATTAAGCCGCTTTATTATTACTGCGATTCCCAAAAATTTGTTTTTGGTTCTGAATTGAAGGCTATTTTACAGGTTCAAGATGTTACTCGAGAGGTAGATTTGCGTGCATTGGATATTTATTTAACTTTTGAATATATACCATCGCCTCATAGTATATTTCAAAACATATCAAAATTGCCACCAGGTCATACTCTGACTTTAAGAGACGGCAAGATTTCGGTGAAAGAATACTGGGATGTGCAGTTTGAGGAAAAGGCAGTGAGCGAGCAAGAACTGCGTGAGCAAATGGTTGAGCTACTTCAAGACGCGGTGAAAATCCGTTTGATGAGTGATGTGCCTCTCGGTGCATTTTTGAGTGGTGGCATTGATTCAAGTTCAGTTGTGGCCTTGATGAGCCGAGCTATGGACCGCCCTGTAAAGACTTTTTCCATCAGTTTTGAAGAGGCTAGCTATAATGAAGCGCATTTTGCTGAAACCGTCGCAAGGCATTTTAATACAGAGCATTATGAGTTTAAGATTAAGCCCGACGCCCTTGAATTGACGGAAAAACTTATTACACAACTCGACGAACCTTTTGGGGATTTTTCGATTTTCCCGACCTATTTGGTTTCACAAATGGCTCGCGAATACGTGACGGTTGCACTGTCAGGGGATGGAGGAGATGAACTTTTCGCTGGTTACGATACTTACATTGCAAACAAGGCCGCACAATTCTATGGTGTACTGCCAAAGTTTATTCGAGAAGGGATCATAAATCCTATCGTCAATGGAGTACCTCCAAGGGAAAAGAAAAAAGGATTGATTAATCGTGCCAAACGCTTTGTTGAGGGATTGCACCTTCCAGAAGATTTGCAACATACACGCTGGATGATTTTTCTTCAAGAAGCAGAGAAAGCCAAGCTGTATTCCCAAGAGGTCCAAGATAGCCTCAATGGTGCCGCTTCTTATGATTTTATTCGTAAATATTTCGAGAGGGCTAAAACATCTGACGAGGTTAACCGACAACTGTATGTAGACATCAAAACATATTTGGTTGATGATATATTGGTTAAAGTGGATCGCATGAGCATGGCGGTCTCTCTGGAAGCGAGAGTACCTTTTCTGGATCATAGATTTGTGGAATTGACCGCTACCATTCCGAGTCGCTTAAAGCTGAAAGGCACCAAAACCAAATCCATTTTAAAGAGAGCTATGAAGGATATTTTGCCGGCTGAAATTCTTAACCGTGGGAAAGAGGGGTTTAGCATACCTATCAAGAATTGGTTGAAAACTGATCTTAAGTCCCTCATGTTGGACGTACTTGAACCTCAAAGAATCAAGAAGGAAGGATTTTTTGATCCTGCTTATGTGCAGCAGCTCACAGATGAACATCTAAATGGCATCGAAAATCATAGCCATCGTCTTTGGGCGATGATGGTGTTTGGAATTTGGCAGGATCTATATTTGAGGAGAGAACCTAACCATCGTGGAAAAAAGAATCAAGTATCTAAGCAACTTATGGAGATGTGACAGAGAGGTAAACTGACCACCTTTTCATTTCTGCTGACGGGGCTGAATCTTACTAATCTAAGGCCAGATGAGGGAATAAACACGATGATACAAAATGCCGTTGATCTGAGTGAACCAACTTTGAGATTAAGAGACTCTTTGCTGGAAGATATCCGAAAATATTGGAATGAACATATTCATGATTTAGAATTGGCGAAACATCCTGTTGGCTCGAAGGGGTTTTTCGATGATTTGGATGAGTATAGGTTTGATAAATTACGCTATTTGCCTAAGTTAGTAAATTTCAGTGGCTACTCTGGCAAGAAATTATTGGAAGTTGGCTGTGGCGTGGGGATCGATCTGGTAAGGTTTGCAAAAGGTGGCGCAATTGTTACCGGGGTAGATTTGTCAGAGACGTCCATTGAGTTGGCCCAGAAAAATTTCCAACATCATGGACTTACGGCTCAGCTTACGCTGGGTAATGGGGAGGATTTAGATTTTGAGGACAATAGCTTTGATGTGGTTTATGCCCATGGAGTCATCCAATACACGGCCAATGACCAGGCCATGATAGATGAATTATTTCGAGTGGTTAGGGCTGGTGGGGAGGTGATTATGATGGTTTACAATCGTTTGTCTTGGCTTAATTTGTTGTCTGTAACCGTGGGCGTGGCAATGGAGCACGAAGATGCTCCTGTTTTAAGAAAATATACCATCAAAGAGTTTAAACAATTATTGAAAAGATTTCCAAAAGTAAGAATCGTTCCAGAGAGATTTCCGGTCAAAACAAGATTACAAAAAGGGTTGAAAGCCATGTTCTTTAATGGACTGTTTGTACCCACGTTTAATTTGATTCCTAGATTCATAACTCGTAGAACCGGCTGGCACATTATGGCCTTTGCCTATAAATAACAAATATGACTTTAAGGGGATAAACAAAATTTTGAAAAGTAAGATAATCACGTAATAATGAAGAGAGACCTGGCTCAAATAACGGGGAAACAACATGATGTACTTATCATCGGAGGCGGGATCTATGGTATTTGTGCTGCTTGGGAAGCAGCCCTTAGGGGTTTGTCTGTTGCCTTAGTGGAAAAAGGTGATTTTGGTTCTGCCACCTCCTCAAATAGCTTAAAAATTATCCACGGTGGACTTCGCTATTTGCAGCATGCGGACTTTAGACGCATGCGCGAATCTATTTCTGAACGTAGAACATTGATGCGAATTGCACCGCACTTGGTTCATCCCCTCCCGTGTTTAATGCCAACCTATGGTCATGCTCTAAAGGGGAAAGAGATCATGGCCTTAGCCCTGCTACTGAACGACCTCATTGGTTTTGATCGTAATGGTCTCGCAGACCCCCAGAAGTTTATGCCGCGTGGACGCGTTCTTTCCAAAGACGAATGCAAACAGTTGATCCCAGGGGTCGATGAAGAGGGTCTAAGCGGTGGGGCTCTTTGGTATGATTGTCAAGTCTATAATACTGAGCGCATGCTCATATCCATTCTCCGTTCCGCCGTAGAGGCTGGCGCTGTCGTGGCCAACTACGTTGAAATGTTAGGCTTTAAGAAAAATGGTGACCGGGTAACAGGGATAGTAGCTAAGGATACTTTATCCGGCGACGAATTTGACATCACAGCAAAATTAGTAATAAATAACACTGGGCCCTGGGTAAATATCATTTTAAGTAAACTCGATGGCCGTCTTGCAGAGCCTCGTGTAAAGCTGTCTGCGGCCATGAATTTGGTGGTAAGAAAGCAGCTCAATCCCAAGTATGCCGTTGGGATTTGGAGCAAATCTCAATTCAAAGATGAAGATGCCTTGATTAGTAAAGGTTCCAGGCTCCTATTTGTGACTCCCTGGCGTGATTATTCCTTAGTCGGTACGACTCATATACCCTATCAGGGAGATACCGAGCAATTTAAGATAACTGAGAAAAATATTACAGCATTCATGCAGGAAGTAAATGAGGCCTATCCTGCAGCCAAACTAAGAAGAGAGGACGTTACTTATTTTTATGGCGGACTTCTGCCGATAGATGGCTACAATCATCAGACAGGAGATGTAAAACTCCTCAAACATTATCAAATAATAGATCACAAAAAGGAAGATAACGTTGAGGGATTGATATCAGTCATAAGCGTTAAATATACTACGGCACGCGATGTAGCTACAAAAACCATTGATTATGCTTTTCACAAGCTTGGGAATAAAGCTCCAAAATCACAAACTTCGGTAACGCCCATTTTTGGTGGAAACATCGAACAGTTTGAAGATTTTCTACATCAGGAAAAATCTAAAGCACCCAAGGGATTAAATGAGCGAATTATTACACAACTGGTCTACAATTACGGCTCTGAATATCATCGTATATTGAACCTGTGTGATGAAAATCCTGAGTGGGGAGACCCACTACATGACACATCCCAAGTACTTAAAGCAGAGGTGCTCAACGCCATTCGGGATGAGATGGCGTTGAAATTATCTGATGTGGTGTTTCGTCGGACCGAGCTGGGCTCGGCGGGAAATCCTGGGGACGAAAGCCTAAAGTCATGTGCAACTATTATGGCTACAGAACTGGGCTGGGATAAGGCCAGAGTTCAGAAAGAGCTAGAAGAAGTGAGAAATGTCTACTCTTTATCCCCTTAAGGTAAAATTGTTATGTAACCTTTTAATTATGCCGAATTGAGGAGATTGCAATTAATGGGAAAACAGCCTTGGCAAATAGCTATGTTTCAAAGATCGCTGAAGAAAAAGCAAAAGTTCCGAACATTAGCTCGTTTTTTACCAGATATGGCCGACAAGAAATGTTTGGATATTACTTGCGGCGATAATACCGGCGCGATGAATTACTATTTTCGACAACGAGGTGGAGATTGGGTCTCGGCTGATTTGGAACCTAAGAATTTGAATTCCATGAAGCAACTTCTTCAAACAGGAGTGTTGCAGCTACAGGAAACGAAGTTTTGTTTTCCTGACAATATTTTTGATTGCGTTGTAGTAATCGATGTCTTAGAGCATATTCGGGACCCCGAACCGTTTCTAAACGAGTTATACAGGATTACAAAGCCTGACGGTCGAGTAATTGTGACTGTTCCCAATGGCGACCAAAATCTATTAGCCAATAAGCTTAAACGCTGGATAGGTATGACTCCAGAGAAATATGGTCACATTCGAGCCGGATTTACATTGAAAGACTTGAGCGAAATCGTAGAACGAGGGGGATTTTCAGTGGTCAACGGTGGGGGCTATTCAAAAGTATTTACCGAGCTGGTTGAATTGGCCATAAATGCTTCTTATGTGCTTGTAATGAACAAAAATCAAGAAGAAAATTACGGTACGATTGCGCCAACTGAATATAGTGACCTTAAGACCCATGGATTATCTTATAAATTATATTCATTAGCTTATCCTTTGCTCAGAGCTTTCTCAAGTTTGGATCAGCTTTTGTTTTTAGGTGATTATTATGCCGTAGTTGTCGAGGGTATAAAAGATAAAGGAGATTAACACTACCGGACAAGATTGTCATTGTGAGGAGCGAAGCGACGAAGAATCTTTGAACGTTAGCCCAAAGTTAGCCTTGAAGTTGGAGATTCTTCGCTCCTTTCAGT
>JBHIAW010000123.1:0-8689 GCA_046758765.1 bacterium | reverse complement strand
ATTCACACAGATTCTATTTTCGATCATTTGTAAATATCTTCCTTCTGAATTCTGCATTCTTGCCAAAATTCAGTAAGAGGCCAACTCTACGTTGGTGGCTTTCAGATAATTTATCAGTTGGCCTTCATGCTCATCACGTAGGCTTTGTTTAGCTTTGGTTTTGACTATAACAAGCTCTTCCACTAATAGATCAGATTCGTAATCTCTAACCACTTGACCCTCGTAGTAGACTTTGACTTTTTGTTGCTGCAATACCTTTCCCAGAAAGCCATATCCCAGTGTGTTATTGACCTTATAAAAAGCCTGAATTATTTTTTCTTGCTTATCTTAATAAAAATTGGTATAATTATAATGTCCCAGAAACTCATTTAACTCATCCTCTTATCAAAGAGAAGTATGTGGTACATTGCGAAAGGGCTGCAGGCCATCGGACTGATTGAAGTGCTGTTTGGGCTTTACATCGGTTTCTCACAAGATAATTTATCAACGGAATTTAGATTTGCTATCATGGGCATAGCCATATTCGGAATAGGCTGGTTTATCGAAAAAAAGATCCTCAAATAATATGAAAAACGTATTAGCCATGATTCTCGCCGGTGGGCGAGTTGATGAGTTGAGTGTCTTGACACTAACGAGACCAAAATCTGCGGTTCCGTTTGGTGGGATGTATCGAGTCATCGATTTTGCCTTGAGCAACCTCATGCACTCAGGAGTCGAAAGAATCGGTATTTTGAGTCAATACCGTTCTCTTGCTCTCATCCATCACATTGGGATTGGCTCGTGGTGGGATTTCGTAGGTAGAAATCGCGGTGTAACCATGCTGCCACCCTCCAAGGGACATGACGCCAGTGACTGGTACAAAGGTACGAGTGATGCAGTTTACCAGAATTTGGAGTTTATTCAAGAGCACAATCCCGAAACAGTGCTGATTCTTTCCGGTGATCACATCTACAAAATGGACTATCGGTACCTGCTTAATTATCATCGCGAAAAGCAGGCTGATTTAACTGTTGTTTTTTTACCCATAGAACCGAAAGATAGCAGTCGGTTTGGGGTGGCTGAAATTGATGATGAGGATGGTCAATCGGGTGGACGCGTGCTGGACTATAAGGAAAAGCCTACAGATGTAAAATTTCAGTGGGCCAGTTTAACCATCTATCTTTTTAGGCCTTCTGTGTTGTACAAAGTTTTAGAAGAAAATGCCCGCAGTTCCCACTCACGTGAATTTGGACGAGACATCATTCCAAACATGTTGGGGAAATACAGAGTCTATGGATACAAGTTTATGGGCTATTGGGCTTATGCCCGCACCATTGACGAATACTGGCAGACCAACATGGATTTGTTAGGGCAGCATCCGAAGATAGATTTGGAGGCCTGGGAGGTGCGAACAAATCTGGATCATGATCGCCTTAGAGATAGACCTCCGGCATGGATTGGCAGCCAGGCGGTCCTTGAGGATTCTCTAATTCACAATGGCTGCCGAATAGAAGGTGAAGTTCACCGAAGCATATTATTTCCAGGCGTAAGAATTGAAAAGGGTGCGAAGGTTTCAGATTCAATTTTGTTTTTTGACAATATGGTTAAGGCTGGTGCAACTGTGGAGAAAACCATAACCGACTACGAGGTTGAAATTGGCACGGGGTGTCACATAGGTGTGGGAGACAATGTGATCCCTAACCGTGAATACCCTGAGATTCTGAAGTCTGGAATTAACCTGATTGGCCAAGGGACTCAAATACCCTCCGGCATTCAAATTGGCAGAGATTGCATAATCTATCCTTCATTAAAAGAAAAAGATTTTCAAAAACGTGAATATGAATCGGGGATAGTCATCCGATGAATTCCACATTAGTGATGTTGTTGGCTGGCGGTGTAGGTAGGCGGTTGAATATCTTAGCCCATGCGCGAGCGAAGCCTGCGGTTCCATTCGGCGGCATTTATCGAATTATTGATTTTACTCTAAGTAATGTCATGAATTCCGGGCTTGATACAGTGGGCATACTCACGCAACACAAGCCTTTGTCGCTTATGGAGCATATTGGTACAGGAGCACCTTGGGATTTTATCGGACGCATTCGCGGAGCCAAAATATTACCACCAAGAACCGGCAAAAAAGAGTCAGACTGGTACAAAGGCACGGCTGATGCTGTGCGTCAAAATATAGATTTTATTGAGAATCACAATCCAAAACGAATCTTGATTCTTTCTGGTGACCATATTTACCGCATGGATTATGCTCGACTGATCAAATTTCATGAATCCAAAGGAGCGGAGTTAACCATAGGTATGATGGAGGTAGCGTGGCAAGATACGGTTCAATTCGGCATCGCATTAACCGATGATAATCATCAAATCATTGAATGGGAAGAGAAGCCCGAAAAAGCGCGCAGTAATTTAGCGTCCATGGGCATATACGTATTCGATACTGATTATCTGCTGGACGCTCTGCGTACCCGCAAAGAACATGATTTTGGAAAACACATCATTGCAACCGCTGTTAAGAAGGATAGGGTTTTTGCCTTTCCTTTCAAAGGGTATTGGCGCGATGTCGGGACCATAAAAGCTTATTGGGATGCAAACATGGATTTATTGGACCGCACCTCTGGATTAGATTTGGAGACTTGGGGCATGCGAACTAATGTGGAGGAAGAGGGTCGCTTGGGAGATCGACCCCCGACTTTTTTGTCTCCGAAATCAACGGTTAAGAATTCCGTCATTTCTCCGGGTTGTATTATTGAGGGGCATGTTGAAAATTCCATTCTTTCTCCCGGGGTTTTTGTGGGTCGAGCTGCTAAGGTCCTGGGTTCCGTCATCATGCATGATTCTCGGATTCTGAGAGAGGCTCGGGTCCGTGAGAGTATTTTGGATAAAAAGGTCACGGTAGGTGAGAAAGCCGTGCTAGGAGTTGGTTCGGCTGAACATCCTAACAAAGAAAATCCCGATCATCTTTCTTGCGGCCTGGTGGTGGTTGGTAAAGGAGCGGAAATTCCTCCCGGCTTCCGAGTGGGAAAAAATTGCATTGTTCACCCATATATAAAAGCCGAAGACTATACGAGTCACGAGATCTTACCTGGAGAAACCACTCGGCCTAGATAGTTGGTCGAAAACTACTAATTCTGTGGGCGGGTTTTGTAGTCTCGTTCACATCGCTAAGTTCCTACAAAATATTAAGGAATAGAATTTGAAAGCTGTTATTATGGCCGGAGGGTTAGGCACCCGGCTGCGCCCGCTCACTTGCAATGTCCCTAAGCCTATGGTGCCGATCATTAACCGGCCTATTTTGGAACACACCATTTCGTTGCTTCAAAAACATGGAATCGCAGACATTGTCTTGCTGCTTTTTTACCTTCCAGATTATATCAAGGACCATTTTGGCGATGGTTCAAAATTTGGAGTGACCATAACCTATATTACCCCAGATAAAGATTATGGTACCGCCGGCTCTATAAGACAAGCTGCCCAATGGCTTCGAGACCCGTGTCTGGTGGTTTCCGGCGACGCCATTACAGATTTGAATATTTCCCAATTTGTCAAATTTCATCATGAGAAGGACGCCCTAATTTCTATTGCGCTTTCGCAGGTTGGAAATCCCTCTCCGTTTGGAATTGCTGTAACAGATAAAGATGGTAGAGTGACTAGATTTTTGGAAAAACCTTCGGCGGGACAAATATTCACCGATACAGTCAACATGGGCATTTATGTTATGCAACCCGAGACCCTGGAGTTTATCCCTGTCAATAGAAAATACTATTTTGCTAAAGACCTTTTTCCGAAATTGTTGCAGGAACGTCAATCGTTGTACGGATTTATTAGCCAGTGCTATTGGAAAGATATAGGCAGTTTAAGATCTTATCAACAGGTTCACTGGGATTGGTTGGATGGCAGGATTAATTTGAATGTTAAGGAAACGATTCGGCAAGGCAACTGGCTGGGCAGAAATGTCCAGATTGGTAAGGGGGTGAAGCTTGAAGGTACGGTCGTTCTTGGCGATCATTGCTCCATAAATGATGGTGTGCAATTATCGAATTCGATAGTAGGTAATAATTGTCAGATCGGCCAGGGTTCGGTTATTTCTAATTCAATCCTTTGGAATAATGTTTACGTTGAAAGGAATTGCAAATTAAACCAAGATGTGCTTGGCACTGGCACACAAATCAGGGAAGGCGCTTGTTTAGATAGAAACGTTTTCATAAGTAATAATGCTTTACTTGGTGAAAACTGCCACATAAACGCTAATGTGAAAATCTGGCCGGAAAAAGAGGTCGATGCCAGGGCGGTAGTAAATTGTAGTGTGGTTTGAGGTGATTGATGGCTGGCTGAACCATGGAATTCCGAAGGTTGTATTTGTCTCTCGAAGAGCCTCAATCATGGTTAAGCAGTTGCCCCAGCTTGTTTCGAAATCAGTCGATTATTCTGTCATTCATAAAGATGAAATGCGCTCAAATCGAAAAAGAAAGAGATGAATCGTCTGGCAACTGAGCGTGTTGCCTCACTCTTAGTTAGGAAAATCTCGTTCCCCAGTTAACAGAGGGTGTGAAAAGTACAATCGAGACGTTGCTAAGCTCAGCAACACCTTGATGTCATTCGGGAAGAATCTTTTTAATAAACAGCACCTTACGTCCAGTCAACAAAGACTCCTCCTGCATGACAAGCACCGCAGAGTCTGACTTTTCGTACAGTCTGTGAACGAGTATGGCTGGTGACCTCACCGTAACTGAGGTTTTACTGCGTCTCCGCCTTTCCACTTGACTTTTACTCAAATTTTTGCTATAATTTTAAGTTTGTGTTGACAGGACACTGACTTCCCAGCATTTAACGCATAAACATGCGTATATGAAATAGTGTCGTGGTCTTAACGTGTTCCGGTGCTAAAGTGGCTGGTTGCTCGTGGCTTCTTACATAAACACTGTAACACTTAAACACAAAATAAAAAAGCTCAATCCACAATTGTGCAAAGTATAAAAAGAAAATATGACTTGTGAATCTGTGGTTAAAAGAGGAAAGCGATGAGTAACAAATACTTAAACTACATTGGCGGCAAGTGGGTGGACGCCTTAAGCGGTGAGACCTTTGAGAATCGCAATCCAGCTAATTGGGAAGAAGTCATCGGAGTATTTCCGAAATCTGGAAAGGAGGATGTGGAAGCGGCAGTAAAATCGGCTCGTGAAGCTTTTGACGAATGGCGATTAACACCAGCACCTCAACGCGGAGAAATCATTAAAAGGGCGGGTGATTTATTGGCCGAACGTAAAGAAGAAATTGCAAAAAATATGACCCGCGAAATGGGTAAAGTATTAGAGGAAACCCGCGGCGATGTACAGGAGGGAATTGACACGGCTTACTATGCGGCAACCGAAGGACGGCGACTGTTTGGTCATACGGTGCCGTCAGAACTATCCAACAAATTCAACATGTCCATTCGTTTACCAGTGGGGGTAGCGGGGATCATTACGCCTTGGAATTTTCCCATGGCCATCCCTACCTGGAAAATCTTCCCGGCATTGGTCTGTGGAAATTGCCTGGTGTTTAAACCTGCCAGCGACACCCCACTGACGGCTACTACTTTGATAGAAGTGCTCTTAGAAGCGGGTGTGCCGCCTAAGGTTGTTAATTTAGTTCACGGTGGCGGCATTCAAGTAGGAATACCTTTGGTTAATCATCCAGATGTGCACCTTGTTTCTTTTACCGGTTCCACGGCCGTTGGCAAAACCATTTCCAAAGCAGCTAGTGACACTCTCAAGCGTGTATCCCTAGAGTTGGGTGGTAAGAATGCTCAAATTGTCATGGATGATGCAGATTTGGATTTGGCTTTGGAAGGAGTTTTGTGGGGGGCCTTTGGCACCACCGGGCAGCGCTGCACTGCAACCAGTCGCCTCATTTTACAGGAAAAAATTTACGATAGATTTATGGATATGCTGCTTACTCGAACCCAGCAATTAAGATTAGGGGATGGTCTAAAGCCCGAAACAGATGTTGGACCTCTAATTAATAAAGGCCAGCAACAAACGGTGCACGAATATGTTAGTGTCGGTAAAGAGGAAGGCGCGACGCTGGTCACAGGAGGCGAAATCTACAGCGAAGGAGAGAGCAAGAACGGCTGGTTTTATGAACCAACGATTTTTACAGAAGTTACGCCTGATATGCGCATTGCCAAAGAAGAGATTTTTGGGCCTGTCCTTTCAGTTATCCGGGTGAAAACCTTTGAAGAAGCCATTCAAGTGATGAATAATACCAAGTATGGGCTGTCGTCCTCTATTTACACCAATGATGTCAATCGAGCTTTTCAAGCGATTCGAGATATTGAGGCGGGTATTACGTACATAAACGGCCCGACCATCGGCGCAGAAGCTCACATGCCTTTTGGCGGGGTAAAAGAAACCGGCAATGGTCATCGCGAAGGCGGCTGGGAGGTGTATGAATTCTACACTGAGACGAAGACTGTATTTGTGGATTATTCCGGGAAATTGCAGCGGGCTCAAATTGATAATCGGTGACATAAATCCAGCCTGAAGGCTCTCGGATAAAAAACTTAGCTTATTCGAGACGGAATAAAATTAGACAGGATGAACAGGATTTTCAGGATTTTATTAATTTATTTTATCATGTGAATCAATTTTTATCCTGTCTAAGAGATTTACTGGATTTGAGTTGGGATAAACGGCATATTATCAATGATTCAATTTTAGCCGAAAGGCATTTGCCTAAAGAAGGAGGTCTGTTCTATGGAAGCTGTCAACATTAAACAGGAAGCTCGTCGCTTTATAGAAGAATTGTCTGATGATGCAACATGGGATGATTTGATGTACAAAATTTATGTTCGTCAGGCAATAGAAGCAGGTCTTCAAGATAGTAAAGCTGGAAGAACAATAGATGTAAAAGAAGTGCGTGCCAAATTTGGATTGTCAGATTGAGAGTTCACTGGACAAACCGTGCCGTGTAGCATCTTTTAGTAATTTACGAGTATATTGCAAAAGATTCAACTTTATATGCTGAAAGAATGGTTGACAGATTGACAAGTCGTTCTAAACAGATCACAGACTTTCCCATGAGTGGAAGAAAAGTACCTGAATATGATGCAGAAGATATTAGAGAGGTATTTGAGGGACATTATCGAATTATTTATCGCATAAGGCCGAAACAGATAGACATTTTGGCGGTGATACATGGTTCACGATTATTACCAAAGGATATATAAATAAATCAGGATATGCTTAACACTTCACGAGAAATTAGAAGTAGGAGAAATATTAATGCTTAGCCTTACCCCAGATCAGGTATTTCCGATTTTGAAACAACATATTTTGGTAGACGGATTCAATCAAATAGTTGTGGATTTACAAAAAAGCCAGGGTAATTATCTGTACGATTCTTTAAATAACCGGCGCTACTTGGATTTATTTAGCTTCTTTGCTACGGCGCCAATAGGGCACAATCATCCCGCAATGAACAATCCAGAGTTTAATGAAAAAATTCTCAGCGTAGCCATTATGAAGCCATCCAATTCAGATTTTTACACAGTCGAGATGGCAGAGTTTGTATCGACTTTCTCTAAGCATGTTATGCCGGATTATTTGCCTTACTTATTTTTGATTGAAGGTGGGGCCCTTGGAGTGGAAAATGCCCTCAAAGCCGCTTTTGACTGGAAGGTTCGAAAGAATTTTGCAAAAGGGTACAAAGAAGAAAAAGGCACGCAAGTCATTCACTTTAAGGAAGCCTTTCACGGAAGAACCGGCTATACATTATCCTTAACCAATACGGCAGATGTCAGAAAAACGAGATATTTTCCGAAATTTGACTGGCCCCGGATAACCAATCCCAAAATTACTTTCCCTTTAAATGAGGCTAATTTCGAAAAAGTTGTAGCGCTTGAAGAACAAGCTTTGCGTGAAATTAAAGAAGCGATTCACAATAATCCTGACGACCTGGCCGCCATAATCATAGAGCCCATTCAAGGGGAGGGCGGCGATAATCACTTCCGCGGGGAGTTTTTTCAGCAGCTCAGGACCATCGCCGATGAAAACGACATCGTGCTGATTCTTGATGAAGTCCAAACCGGAATCGGCTTAACAGGCGAAATGTGGTGTCATCAGCATTTTGGGCTGAGGCCGGATATGATTGCATTCGGGAAAAAAACTCAAGTTTGCGGGTTCTTGTGTAGTAAGCGAATCGACGAAGTCGAGAATAATGTCTTTCATGAATCAACCCGATTGAATTCGACCTGGGGAGGGAATTTGGTGGATATGGTGCGATTTCGTAAATACCTTGAAATCATTGTGGCCGATAGACTCATTGAAAACGCAAAAAGCGTTGGAAAATATTTTCTAAGTGAGCTTTGGAAAGTTCAAGATGAGTTTGAAGGTTTCGTAACCAATGTGCGGGGTCGGGGACTAATGATTGCCTTTGACCTGCCAACGGGCGACGTTAGGACACAATGTCTCCAAACGGCATTTAGAAATGGACTCCTTGCGTTAGGCTGCGGTGAACGCTCTGTACGTTTTCGGCCGTCGTTAAATTTAACCAAAGATTTGGTAGACGAAGCCATGTCAATTATCCGAAAAAGCTTGAAGGAAGTCTTAGAAAAAAATGGGCAAAGAATCACAGTGGTTGAGGATGAAGCTCCATTTGAACTTTGATTACAGTTGAAAAGCTAACCTTCTATGGTATTAAGTAAATAATAGCGGAATTA
>JBHIAW010000122.1:0-8762 GCA_046758765.1 bacterium | reverse complement strand
GAATTAAGAGCAGGCACGTTATATGTCGTTAGCACTCCGATTGGCAATCTAAAGGACATCACATTTCGTGCGATCGAGGTTCTTTCGAAAGTTGATTTAATCGCTGCTGAAGACACACGACATACGCGAATTCTGTTGGAGCATTACAAGATCAAAACGCCAACTACGAGTTATCATGAGTTTAACAAAGAGCAAAAGATGCCCTATTTGCTTGGGAGGTTACAAAGCGGAGAGAAGCTTGCGGTTGTTTCGGATGCTGGGACGCCTGGGATATCCGATCCAGCGTTCAAATTGGTTCGAGAATGCATTGAAAAGCAAGTATCCATCGAGACGATTCCTGGCGCCACCGCTTTTGTACCGGCTCTGATTTTATCAGGCTTGCCAACGGATCGATTTGTGTTTGAGGGATTTTTGCCTCAAAAAAAACGGCAAAAACGTATAGAAGAATTAAGAAACGAGACCAGAACACTCATTTTTTATGAGTCGCCGCATCGAATTTCAAAAACTCTTAAGGATTTAGAACAATACTTTGGACAGCGTCAAGCAGCATTAATAAGGGAAATTACTAAGAAATTTGAAGAGGTGCACCGCGGTACACTTGGTGACTTAATATCTAAACTTTCTCAAATTAAGCTAAAAGGGGAATTTGTACTTGTCATTGCCGGGAAAGGAAAGTAATGTGGAGAAAATCATTTGGCTTCTTTTAATATTTTTAAGGTAAGAATTAGTGTTTTACCGGACCGGATAAAAAACTGGTATCTAAGACTTATCGCGCCTGTTATTGAATTCTTTGTTAGATTGGAACTTAATCCCAATTTTTTTACCACCATAGGATTTATTCTAACTCTGGGTGCAGCCGTTCTGTTTGCTACGGGCTATCTACGGATTGCAGGCGCTATCATATTATTGGCTGGCACCTTTGATATCATCGACGGCAAAGTCGCTCGCGCCACCAATCGGGTAACCAAATTTGGCGCCCTTTATGATTCAACGTTGGACCGGTATTCTGAAGTCATTATGTTTTTCGGTCTAGCGTACTATTTTGTTAAAGAAGAATGGTTTGTCACTTCCGTGGCTGTTTCGATCGCTTTAGGAGGCTCAATAATGGTAAGTTACATAAGGGCGCGGGCCGAGGCTTTGGGGTTCCACTGTAAGGTAGGCATCATGCAGCGTCCGGAACGTGTGGTTTACATCGGGTTTGGTGCCATTTTTCATATTTATACGCTTATTTTTGCCATTCTACTGATTGCGGTATTTGCCAATGTTACGGCCGTTCAGAGGGTTTATCATATATGGGTGGCAGAAAATGGTAAAAAACGAGAAAAATTGAGTCAAGCAGAGCTGGATATGGTAGGAGATTAAATATGAATGCCAAAAATGTTGAATTTTTAGTAACTATTCAGGCTGTCGTTCTGCGAGAATCTTTTTTGAATCAATGTCCGAACGAACCTTGTTTACTTTGTGCTAAAATTTACAAAGATTCCTACGGAATGACAGGGCAGCCTGAACAGTTGCAATTTTTAATTAATTAGTAGGAGGGGAATTGTGCAACGAAAAGAGATTAAGATCGCGGAGCCTCAAGGTAGGTTAGGAGTCTTACTTCCCGGCTTAGGTGCTGTAAGTACAACATTTATCGCAGGTGTAGAAGCTGTTAAAAAGGGCCTTGCTGAGCCTATTGGTGCGGTGACCCAAATGGGAACCATTCGTTTGGGGAAAAGAACCGACAACCGCGTACCCAAGGTAAAGGATTTTGTGCCTTTGGCGGATTTAAACGACTTAGTTTTCGGTGGTTGGGATATTTATCGAGAGAATTGTTATGAAGCTGCGCTCAATGCTGGAGTCTTGGAAAAATCTCTTCTAGATCAGGTAAAGACTGAATTGGAAGCCATTGAACCTTGGAAAGCCGTATTTGATCAAAAATATGTAAAAAAGCTTCAGGGCGAGCACGTAAAAGATGGAGAGACCAAGTGGGATATTGCAGAACAGGTCCGAGAAGAAATTGGAAATTTTAAGCGGACGCACAATTTAGACAGAATGGTTATGGTTTGGTGTGGTAGCACCGAAGTTTTCTTGCAGCCAGACCCGGTGCACAATGACCTGGCAAGTTTTGAAAATGCCATGAAAGAAAATCATCCAGCTATTTCACCGAGCATGGTTTATGCCTATGCGGCAATCTCAGAGGGGGTGCCCTACGCCAACGGAGCACCCAACCTCACCGTAGACATCCCGGCTATGGTTGCATTGGCCAAGCTAAAAGGCGTACCCATCGCAGGCAAAGATTTCAAAACAGGTCAAACTTTGATGAAAACCATCTTAGCGCCCGGCTTAAAAGCACGCTACTTAGGACTTTCTGGCTGGTTCTCTACCAACATCTTAGGTAACCGCGACGGTGAAGTCCTGGATGATCCTGAATCCTTCAAAACAAAAGAACAAAGTAAATTGGGAGCGTTGGAATACATACTTCAACCCAATATTTATCCCGAGCTATATGGTGACATACATCATAAGGTCAGAATCAATTATTATCCACCCAGAGGAGATAACAAAGAAGGATGGGACAATATTGATATTTTCGGCTGGCTTGGTTATCCAATGCAGATTAAGATAGATTTTCTCTGTCGCGACAGCATCTTAGCGGCTCCGATAGTATTAGACCTGGTGTTATTCTTAGACTTAGCCGCCAGAAGTGGCATGAAGGGCATTCAAGAATGGTTATCCTTTTATTTCAAAAGCCCGATGTACGCCGAGGGATTATATCCCGAGCATGATCTTTTTATTCAATTGATGAAACTGAAGAATACCTTAAGATATTTAAAAGGGGAAGAACTCATCACCCATTTGGGTTTAGAATATTACGACTAAACGTTAAGTTTAAGGCGGTGGTTTTCGATTTAATAGAAAAGTAATTAAAACAGGATTATTTCTTAGCAGGATATTATAAGATTTGACAGATAAGTCTCCCCTTAAGAATGTACTGAAAACCTCCTTACCAGCGGTGGTGGATCTCTCGTCCCAGACCTTTATGTGGACTATTGAAGCTATTCTCATAGGCAAAATCAGTGCCGCTGCTTTTGGAGGTGTGGGTATGGCAGTGCAGATTATCATAGTGGTTTTAACTGTTCTTTTGACATTTATCGTTGGCAGCTCTATCATAATCAATCGATATTTAGGCGCTAATAACCGTTGGGAAGCGAACCACATTTTGGGTCAAGCCTTGATGCTGGGTATCATCATGGCGGTATTGATTGCATTCGTATGGTATTTTGGCGCAACGCATATTTTCAAATTAATAAAGGAAGGTGGCTCCGAAGCACGGAAAGCTGGAATTGTTTATCTTCGGACCGTGGCACTCTTTGCGCCAGTAGTCCTGACCAACTTTGTCGCTTTGGGTATTGTTCGTGGAGCCGGTGATACTCGCCAAGCAATGACAATCAATCTTTCGGTCAACGGTCTGAATTTGATCTTAGCCCCTATCTTCATTTTTGGTTTATTCGGGTTCCCGCAGTTGCAAGTGCGTGGGGCAGCTTTAGCTATGGGCACGGCTCATTCTTTAGGATTTTTTGCTACCCTTTACCTGTTGCGAAGTCATAAGTCGATTCTTTTTCTCTCTTTCAGAGAACTAACGACGCCTAATTTCAAGACGTTTAGACGGTTGTTTAATGCCGGCGTACCAACAACCGTCGAACAATTAGTCTGGGCTTTTGGTCAATTAGTCGTGACTAGTTATGCGGCTGTTCTGGGAATCACAGTACTGGCTACTCATCAAGCTTTTCTAAGAATCCAAGCTATCTTGTCCATGTTTTACATGGGTTTCGGATTGGGCGCCATGACTCTGATGGGTAAACATTTGGGAGCAGACCAACACCAAGTAGCCGAAAAAACCGCTCATACTGCGAGTTGGGTAGTTTTTGTTTTTTCTTGTGTTGTATTTTTGTTCATGGTAATTTTCAGAAAACAGTTAATTGCCATCTTTACTTCTGAAGCACAAGTCGTTCTGTTAGGAGCCAAGGTGATTGTAGTGTTTGCTCTTGTGCAAATACCGAAAGCATTAGATGGGGTTTTGATGGGCAACTTACGGGGCGCGGGTGATTTGAAATGGCTCATGTGGGTTACCATTGCAAGTGTTTTGATATTAGAAATTGGACTTAATTGGGTTCTAGTGTTTATGTTTAATTTCACTCTCATGGCTTTATGGTTAGTGCACTTAGGAGACGAATCGATTCGGTCTGTGTTAAATTACCGGCGCTTTAAAGGCGGTAAATGGAAAATTATGGACCTATGGTGTTTGTGATGACCGTCTTTGATGCTTTTGAAATTAAGATGTTGAGTTATTAAGAAATCTCAAAAAGATGACTGGTACTTTAATTTCTTTTGAAGGTGTTGATTCTTCAGGTAAGACAGTTCAAGCTAATCTGTTAAAAGAGCGACTGATGGCTGATGGCTCAGCCGTTCTTTTTGTTCGTGAACCCGGGGGAACGGAAATATCCGAGAAGGTTCGAGGAGTTTTATTAGATACCAATCATCAGAAAATGGTTGCCGAAACTGAGGTATTGCTTTATGCAGCGGCGCGGGCTCAATTGGTAGCAGAAAGGGTAATTCCACATCTCAAGAACGGTGGTATCGTAATCTGTGATCGTTTTTATGATTCTACCACGGCTTATCAGGGTTATGCGAGAAAGATTGACTTAGAGTTTATTCAAAGTTTAAATAAATTTGTTACTCAAAAGATCGAACCCAATTTAACATTCTTGTTAGATTTGGAGCCCCAAAAGGCTCTAAAAAGGAAACATCTAAGTGGTTCAACTCCAGACCGGTTGGAACAAGAAGAGTTGGAATTTCATGAAAGAGTAAGAGAAGGTTACTTAGCTATCGCGCATCGGGAACCTCACAGATTTATTATCATAAACGGAGATAGGCCAATAAAATTAATTCACGAAGAAATATTTGAACATACAAGATCAAGATTAGAGTTTTGATCTATAATATCGACATAACTAAAGTGTTAACAATTAATGAATATGCGCTCCACTGAGCTAAGCTCATTAGGTTGTTAAATTCGAAGCTCGAAATCCGAAACTCGAAACAAATTTAAATGACCAAAATACAAAATCCAAAATAATATGATTTGGAAGTAACTATTCAGCCCTTACTGTCATGCCTTAGGCATCTTCCCTTGTACGAGCACTAATTTGCAAGCTTGCAGCTCTGTGGTTATGGAGGGAAGATTCCTAACGGAATGACACCTGAATAGTTACATTTGGAATTACGTAACACAACAGCAACTATAATGGAAAACAGGTGATTAAGGCCTCGAGTTCCGTGGGCGCAAACTACATTGAAGCTAACGAATTTCGATATTCGTATTTATTCTGCGACGAAGTTGCTGAATAGAAGGTGTAATCATTTAATGGAGGTATTTCATGTCAACTAAAAAACAATTCTCCGCCATCATCATTTTGATTATCGGGTTGGTTACAATTGGTGGCTGGGTCTCTGGCTGGGTATCGGCCTATAGTCCCGACTATTATCACCAAATTCAGAAAAATATTGAAGTTTTTGGTCGGGTTTATCAAGAGATATCAAAGAAATATGTGGAGGAAGTTGATCCCACAAAATTTATGAAAGCTGGTATCGAAGGCATGCTTTCTACCTTAGATCCTTATACGGTGTTAGTTGAAAAAGATGATAATACCGAATTGCAGATCATGTCCTCTGGTAAATACGGTGGGTTAGGCATGCGCATTGGAATGCGAAGCGGTTGGCCAACCGTAGTGGAACCCCCATTTGATGGTACGCCCGCTCTTAGAGCTGGAATTCGTGAAGGGGACAAAATCATCGAAGTGGATAACAAAAACACCAAAGGAATGAGCATTTCCCGTGTAGCTAATCTGCTTAGAGGCGAAATAGGAAGTGAGGTTTTTCTAAAAATTGTTCGAGAAGGTGAGGAGGAACCTATTGAATTTCGCCTAATTCGGGCAGAAATTATCATAACAGATGTGGCTTACGCCGATTTTATAGAGGATGGTATCGGATATATCCGGTTAAGCCATTTTTCCCGACACGCGGGTAAAGACGTGGAAAAAGCCATTCGTAAATTGAAAAGAAACAACCTCAAATCTCTAATTGTAGATATCCGCTCTAATCCGGGTGGGCTATTAGAAGCGGCGGTGAATGTTTCGGAAAACTTCATAGAGAAGGGTAAATTAATTGTTTCTACTCAAGGTAGGGCGGAAGGTTCTTTACAACAATATTATTCAGAGAAATCTCCTATTTTAGAAAATGTACCGTTGGCATTGTTAGTGAACGGTTTGAGTGCCTCTGCTTCAGAGATTGTCGCCGGTGCGGTGCAAGACCTGGATAGGGGGGTCATTATTGGAGCCAACACATTTGGAAAAGGATTAGTGCAAACCGTAGTACCCATTTCTGCAGATGTGGCGCTAAAAATTACCACCGCCAAATATTTAGTCCCCAGTGGCCGCTCTATTCAAGACCCAAAGCGATTTTTGAAAGACCCGCAAGGAATTTTGCTGTTTGCCAAGAACGGTGAGAAACTGGATCATCCTCGAATAATTGATGAAGCGCGACCAGATGATTCCTCCGAAGGAGCAAAGAAAGAGGAGCAGCAAAAAAGAGTGTATCACACAGCAAATGGCAGGGTTGTTTACGGTGGCAGCGGCATAACCCCTGACATCATTGTAAAAAATGAAAAACTGAATCGATTTGAGATGGAACTTCTCCGAAAAACTATGCCATTTCAGTTTGCCGTAATTTATGCAGCTAAGCATCCTGAACTGCCACGAGGATTTGAAGTTACAGATGAAATGTTAAGGGAATTTGAAGATTTCTTAGAAGAAAAGGATTTTGAGTACGTCACAGAAGCAGAAATTGCTCTACAGAATTTAGAGGAAATCACTGAACAGAACGAATATTTTGCCTCTCTATCCCCTACAATCGATGAAGTTCGTTCCGTTATTCTAAAACATAAAACTAAGGAATTTGAAAGAAGCAAAGAATTTATTAAACAAGAGCTGAAAAAAGAAATTTCGGCAAAATTGTGGGGCAGACGTGCGGAAGTGGAAGCCAGCTTTGATAATGATCTGGTGATTAAGAAAGCTTTGGAAGTCCTTTCTAATCTAGAGCAGTATTATTCTGTGTTAAGAGGTGAAACAGGTATTGAAAAATAGGGCTGTGAGTTTTTGCTTGAATAAAGTAAGTGAGACACTTAAAAATACCATGATGAAATCTGAAGGAGATTACTATGTCGAATAATAAGTACGTTTATTTTTTTGGCGACGGACGAGCTGATGGCAGCGCAGGAATGAAGAACCTTTTGGGCGGCAAGGGAGCTAATTTAGCAGAAATGTCTAACCTGGGTTTGCCTGTGCCTCCTGGGTTTACCATTACCACAGAAGTTTGCACCTATTATTATCAAAACCAAAAAAGGTATCCTGAAGAATCAAAAAGCCAAGTAGAGGAAGGGATTCGGAAGGTTGAAAACATCATGAGGTCGAAATTCTCAGACCCTGAAAATCCACTGCTCTTTTCGGTGCGATCCGGGGCAAGATTATCCATGCCGGGCATGATGGAAACGGTGTTGAATATCGGCCTTACTTCCAAAACCATTCCCGGCATGATAAAAAAAACCAACAATGAAAGATTTGTTTATGACTCTTACCGCAGACTCATTTCAATGTACAGCGATGTAGTGATGGAGAAGGCTGCGGGTATTGAACCAGAAGAGAGAAAAGGTGTAAGGTTTCAACTTGAGCAATTATTGCAAGAGGTGAAAGAAAAAAACGGTTATCAAAGCGATACCGATTTAACCGCAGACGACCTCAAAGAGCTCACCGAGAGAATGAAAATTAAGGTCAAAGAAGTGTTGGGTAAAGATTTTCCGGACGATGCTTATGCTCAATTGTGGGGTGGTATTGCGGCTGTGTTTCAGTCTTGGAACGGAAAACGAGCCGTCGCATATCGAAGAATTGAAGGAATTCCAGATGACTGGGGCACCGCTGTGACGGTTCAATCTATGGTCTTTGGAAACACCGGCGAACGCTCAGCCACTGGGGTCGCTTTCACACGCGACCCGGCCACCGGAGAGAACTACTTTTATGGCGAATGGTTAATTAATGCTCAGGGTGAAGATGTGGTGGCAGGAACCCGAACCCCTTATGCGTTAAATATCAAGTCAAAGCGTGAAAACAACAAAGAGTTCCCTTCCCTTGAAGAATTGATGCCAGATGTTTATGCAGAACTGGAAAATATCCGCGCCAAGTTGGGTTCGCACTATCGCGACATGCAGGATTTGGAATTCACCATAGAAAATGGAAAACTTTGGATGCTGCAAACACGAGTGGGTAAAAGGAACGGCATTGCGGCTACTCGAATGGCTGTGGAAATGCAGAAGGAGGGATTAATTACTAAAAAAGAAGCCGTTATTCGCGTGAAACCTTCACAGTTGGATGAGCTGCTGCATCCCATGGTAGACCCAAAAACCGAAATAGAAATTCAACCCATTGCAAAAGGTCTACCCGCAGGCCCGGGCGGTGCTTGTGGAAAGATTGTGCTTACAGCAGATTTGGCTGAAGAGCTGGGCAACAAAGGAGAGAAAGTTGTTCTGGCAAGAGAAGAAACCAGTCCCGAAGATGTTCACGGCATGAAGCCGGCCCAGGCCATTCTGACCTCAAAAGGAGGCATGACCAGCCATGCGGCCTTGGTCGCCAGAGGTTGGGGGAAATGCTGCATCGTTGGCTGTGGCGATT
>JBHIAW010000121.1:0-8887 GCA_046758765.1 bacterium | reverse complement strand
GGGTGTCAAGCCTGACATGGAAATTCCTACGGAATGACCGGGCAGCCTGAATAGTCACGGAGATTTTATTGGTTTTTTGATGAGTCCAAGAACAACAGAAAAATGTCCGCATTGTGGAAAAAGTATTGAAAGATTTCGAAATCCAGCCCTTACGGTCGATATAATCATTGAAGCTCAGAAACGACCAGGGGAAAAAGGAATTGTGCTGATACAAAGAAAAAACTTTCCCTTTGGCTGGGCCATTCCCGGTGGCTTTGTCGATTACGGCGAATCACTCGAAACAGCGGCGGTTCGGGAAGCGAAAGAAGAGACCTCATTGGATGTAACGTTGAAGAGAGTTTTGGGTGTTTATTCTGATCCTCAAAGAGATCCTAGAGGACATACGGTGAGTGTAGTGTACATAGCAGAAAGCCATGGCCAACCAGCGGCTGGTGACGACGCAAGTGAGTTGAGAATATTCACTAAGATGGATTTGCCAGGAAACTTAGCATTTGACCATAGGGAAATACTCGAGGATTATTTTCAATCAACCATGTAAAGATGACCAAGCGTAACTTAGTACGGCTGCTATCGCTATCGTTCACTTTTTTTGTGTTGGTTACTGGCGCGACCATTTCTTGGATTCTCTTTTCTCCAACAACCTTAGGCAACAGGGATGAGGTGTTTACTTTAAAGATCAAACGAGGCACTTCATTTGATGGCATTCTGGATTTGATGCTTGAACAGGGCATCATTCAAAAAGATACGAAAATCAAGATAGCAGCGAAAATTCTGGGCTGGAGAGGCAAACTCAAGGCCGGTAAGTATGAAGTCCGCGGAGGAAGTTCCAGTTATCGATTGCTGAAAACCTTAGTGGACGGCCATGCGGTTATTGAGTGGGTCACTATCCCGGAAGGCAAAGCGGCAAGACAAATTGCTGCAATCTTAGAACAAAAAGTTGAAATAGACTCTGCTCGGTTTATGCAGTTAGTTAACGATAGCCTTTATGTAAAGAAGTTAGGCGTCCCTGCACCAAGTTTAGAAGGGTTCTTATTTCCAGAAACATACCGCTTCTATTGGGGCATGAAGTCCGAAGAGATCATACCGGTAATGGTAAAGCAATTTCAAAAGCAATTTGACGATACGCTTCGACTGCGGGCAAAAGAATTAGGCTTCTCAGTGTTAGAGTTAATCACCCTGGCCTCCATCATCGAAGGAGAAGTTGTGGTTGACACTGAACGAACCTTAATTTCTGCTGTATACCACAATCGCCTAAAAAAACGAATGCGGCTTCAAGCAGACCCTACAATTCAATACATCATTGAAGACGGACCAAGGCGGCTTCTAAAAAAAGATTTAGAGATTGACTCACCTTATAATACCTACAAATATTCTGGTTTACCCCCGGGTCCAATCAATAATCCTGGACTGGCTTCGATTAAGGCGGGTTTATTTCCTGCGGATGTCAAGTATCTTTATTTCGTTGCTAGGGGCGACGGCTCTCACATTTTCAGTACCACTCTAAAAGAACATCTAAAAGCTAAATCTCGCTTTGATGCGTTTAGACGAAAAGTAAGACAATGAAGCGGGAAGGAGGCAATGAAGGGAAAAGCTAATCCAGGACATAAGAATCACTTGCTTGAATCGCTAAATCCTGTCCAAAGGAAAGCCGTCGTCTGCACACAGGGCCCGGTTCTAATTCTGGCCGGGGCTGGTAGCGGTAAGACGCGCGTTTTAACCCATCGTGTGGCATACCTTTTGGAGAAAAAAGGGGTAAAACCTTGGCAAATTTTGGCGGTCACGTTTACCAATAAGGCCGCTAATGAAATGAAAGAGCGCATATTGAAGCTCTCTAAAGGAATTGGGAAGGACATTTGGATTGGCACGTTTCATTCCATTTGTGCCAGAATCTTACGAATGGAGGGCGAACGTTTAGGATTTGCAAGAAACTTTCTGATTTTTGATCGCCAAGACCAATTGACCTTTATTAAGAATGTTATGTATGAAACCAATATTTCTGCCAAAGAGTATGCTCCTGAGGGTGTTCTTGCACGGATTAGCGGAGCCAAAAACCAGTTTGTCAGTCCAGATGAATACAGCTCCGTGGCCCATGACCCCTTTGAAAAAACCGTTGCTTTGATTTATTCACATTATCAGAAAAAATTAAAAGAAAATAACACCATGGATTTCGATGATCTCTTGGTGAACGTAATTTATCTTTTTGAACAATTTCCACAGGTTCTGAATAATTATCAAAACAGATTTAAATATGTTCTGGTCGATGAATATCAGGATGTCAATCGGACCCAGTATTTGCTGCTGCGAATGCTTGCTTCTAAGCACCGTAATTTATGTGTGGTTGGGGATGATGATCAATCAATATACCGATGGCGAGGCGCTGACATTCGTAATATCCTCGATTTTGAACGTGGTTATCCTGACTGCCGGATATTCCATTTAGAACAGAATTATCGCTCAACCCAGAATATTTTAAATGCTGCTAATTCTGTAGTGCAGAATAATTTTGGGCGGCATGAGAAAGTCCTGTGGACTGAAAAAGAATTTGGCGACAAAGTCACTGCGTTTGAAGTAGATGACGAGATCAGCGAATCTCTACTCCTCGTGGAAATTATTAAGAATGAGCTCACTCAGTACGGTCGAAACTTTTGTGATTTTGCTGTTTTATATCGTACAAACGCCCAGTCTCGAGTCATAGAAGATGCACTTCGTACGGCTGGCATTCCTTACGAGGTTGTCGGCGGAGTCAGATTTTATGAGAGAAAAGAAATCAAGGACGTATTGGCGTATCTAAGGTTAATATGTAATGCGCAAGATTCTATCAGTTTTAGGCGAGTTATCAATTTGCCTTTGCGCGGCATTGGGGAAAGCTCTGTGGCAAAAATTGCCACATTCGCACAGCAACAATCGATCTCGTTATTTGAAGCTGCGGGTAGGGTTGAAGAAATTACTGCTATTACCCCGCGCATTCGCACGAATGTCGCTGAATTTTATGCTTTGATCAATAAGTACGCTTCTATAAAAAATGAATTTTCTCCCGGTGAGTTAGCGAGAGCAGTAGTTGAGGAGATTGGTTTTTTAAGGACATTCAAAGAAATTGGCACAGAGGAATCCCTTACCCGAGCCGAGAACGTGCGAGAGCTTCTGTCTGCCATCGCAAACTTTGCAAAGAATGATAAAAAAGCGACTTTGGAAGATTTCCTTGAAGAAGTCTGTTTAATTACTGATATTGATACTTGGGACGACAGATCGAATGCAGTGACTTTAATGACTTTACATAGCGCTAAAGGACTGGAATTTCCCGTGGTGTTTATTACAGGACTGGAAGAAGGTTTGTTTCCTTTGTCCAGAACATTCAACTGTGTTGACGATTTGGAAGAGGAGCGCAGGTTATTTTATGTTGGTGCTACACGAGCCAAAGAGAAACTCTATCTAAGTTGGGCAGCCCAAAGAATTAGATTTGGCGATAACTATAACAGCTTACCTTCGAGATTTATTAAGGAGATTGCACCGGAATTTTTGGTGAAACAAAACTTAAGAAAATCCATCCAGACCAGATTTTATCAACCGAAAGCAGAAAAGATGCCTGCTTATGAGGATTTTTCCCAAGAAGTGCCTGAAATTTCTATTGGCTGTCAAGTCAGGCATTCTCAATTTGGTGTCGGAGTAATCACAGCCATGCAAGGCAAAGGGGAAAATTTGAAGATTACGGTGAATTTCTATGAGTTTGGGGAAAAAAGATTGGTGGTGAAGTATGCAAACTTGGAGGTACTTGAATAACATGAGGTTAAAATATTTTGAGACTGAGTTTTGTTTTGTTAGGATTTTATATGCTCTTGTCTTAATTCTTACCATAAACACAGCAAGCTCGGCCCAAAAAGCCAAATCTGATAAGGAATTTAACTTTGCTGAGAAACTGTACGAAGACAAATTATTTGTTTTAGCTGCCGAACAATTTAAGATTTTTGCAGAAAAATACCCCAATCACAAAAATGCTGATGAGGCGTTGTTTTTAAGCGGCGAGGCTTTTTTTGCTGCTGAGGATTACAGCCGCGCATTTGAGATATTTAAGCAGTTAGAAATCAGTTATCCAACGTCACGATATCTTCCCACAGGACGTTTTCGATTAGCTCAATGCCAGAACGCTCAGGAAAACTTTGAAGCCTCAGCCGAGCTCTTCAAGAGGGTCGCTTTTTTTCATCGCGAGAGTGAATTAGCCCCAAAAGCACTTTTCGAGGCTGGACGCGCTTTCTCTAAAGCTGGCAACGGTAACGCCGCTGTTGACATTTTCTTAGAGTTGATAAGAGGCTACCCCGACACGCCGCAGCGATTAGATGCGCATCTTGAAATTGTCAATATCTATTTTAGAAAAGGTGAGTATGATAAGGCTTTGAATGAAATTGACGGTGTGTTTCGTGCCTTAGGGCCGGAGTTAAATGATCCCAGGACTTTTCTACTCCGGGGCATACTTTTTGAAAAAATGGGACAATTTGAGGAAGCCGAATCCATTTACCACAAAGTTGCTCAAGATTTTCCATCCAGTTTAGAAGCACAAAAGGCGCATTATCGTTTAGGTACTCTGTTTCAACGAAAAGGACTTTTGGAGCAAGCTCTTCAACACTATGATAAGAGTTTGTCTGCCGAAACTGACTCAGTTTTGGTTTCACAAATTTACCTGAAAAAAGGCGAGATTAATTTTTTACTAAATCAATACCAAGCGGCGTTAGAGAATTTTCAATTGGCTGCCAGAAGCAGGATAGACAGAGTGCAAGTTGAAGCCGAATTTAAATCTAGCAAGACTCTAAAAATGTTACAGGAATACGAAAAGGCCGCGGAAAAATTCGCCGAACTAATTTCAATGGCAGACAAATTAGGGAAAGGAACTCCGCCAGACACCGCTCTAATTGAAACAGCATATCTCGAACTTGCAGACATTCTAATTGAGCTAAGACGATTTAAAGATGCACTCACTCTGATTCAAGAGTACTCGCAAAAGTATGCACAAAGCCGAAATCTGGGACAGATGATCTTTAAGAAAGGTGAGATATTTGAAAAGTATCTGCGCGACTATTCAAGAGCCTTACGAGTCTACGATGATTTCATTGATCACTACCCGTTCAGCCCATCGGTAGATGATGCCCAGTTAGCGTTGGCCCGGTGCTACGAAGAAATGGCGGACTATAAGTTGGCTTTAAGAGAATATGATAATTACTTGTCTCGATACCCGGGAGCTGAAAGTTATGATTGGGCTTTAGAAAGAAAAAGTTTGATTTCCGAAACCATTCAATTTGATTTGAACAAGGAGATACAAGAAATCTTTAATTTGTTTGAAAACTTCACTGAAGAGAAAAACCGCGATCATTGGCAATTCGAATTGGGAAAGGTGTATTTAAAATTAAGAATGTTCAAAGAGGCTGTGGAACGGTTCAAATTAGTTGTTGCAAAGTATGGCGATGGACTACCACGAGACGAACTTTCCTATTATGTAGCTTTGACTTACGCTAAATTGGCAGAAAAAGCACGATTTCACAATCAAAAAGACCAAGAAGCAGCATATTTGGACAGCGCAGCCGTCGCTCTAGATTTCCTATCTCAAAGTCAGACAGAGTCTAAGTGGGCGGAGCATGCCGCTTTCTTGAGGGCCAAAACTGGGCTTAGTGAGCTAAGCGATCGTGACGCTCGTCGAGGGTATCTCCTTGAGCTATATTCAGACTGGCAGAAGCGTTACCATAACAGCCAATATTTTGATTTCATTTTGATAAATTTAGCAAATGAATTATTGGCAACTTCTGCCGACAGTGTTACGACCTTTCTCCAAGAAGCGCTAACGAACTACCAGAAAATTGTCGAGCAATTTCCGAAAAGTAAGCATCTTGAAGAAGCTGAGTTTCGCGAGACCATCACTTTAAGATACCTGGGGGCAGATTCTATTGCCATGGCAAAACTCTCTCAATTCATAGAGACACATCCAAATAGCCGGTACACAGTCGAAGCACTGTTATTAAGAGCGCAATGGGAACAAAATGATGAGAATTTTTCCGCCGCCTTGAACGATTTGCAGCGAATTCAGTCCGATTATTTTTATTCTCCACTGGCGGCCCAGGCACAGTTACAAATGGCTGAAATTTATTTTCAAATTGGGGATTTTCAATCTGCTTTGGATAATTACCGGCGGTTTGATGAATTGTGGAATGAGGACCGTAGAGCCAACCTAAGAAATACTTCTACAATTCAATTGAAAGAAGCCCAAGCATTTGAGCATCTTGGACAATTCTCCAATGCTCTAGAAAGATATTTGGCCTTTGTGTTAGATAACCCAACACACGAAAGCCTGGCAGAGGCTCTGTTGGCAGTTGCCCGAATTGCTCAAAAGCAGAACAACTTGTCTTTTGCTAAGGAATACTACGAAAAAATTTTACAGCAGTTTCCAAAGCCCGAATATCAATATACCGCACAAATTGCCCTCGGCGACATTCTATTTCAGGAAAAAGCATTTCACGATGCACGGTCTCATTACTTAGAAGCTCGCAAGTTAGCTGGAGAAATTTCCAAGGAAACATACCCTGCAAGGCAAGCAATTAGATGCCTTTATAAGCTGCGTAAAATTGCAGCCGCTGATTCGGAAGTCAAAATGTTTAGGAAACAGTTTAAAGAGTCTAAAATGGATGAAGCGCAGTTTCTTTTGGATAAAGGCAAAGCTTGTATTGCAAATAAAGATTTCCAGTTGGCAGAAAAGACATTCAAAAAACTTAGGGGAGACTTTAAGAACACTGATTATGGCGCTCAAGGAGAACTGGGATTGGGCGAGGTCTATTTAATAACAAACCATACGGAACAAGCCCTCAAAATACTTACGAATATTCCTTCAAAATATCCGGAAAGCAGCGTTACACCTCTGACCTATTACAATTTAGGCGACTTTTATTTTAAGTCTCAGCAAGTGGAGAATGCCGTTGGTGCATTTAAACAAATCTTAGTTCATCGTAAAGCCGGCGAGGTTTACCAAAAGGCGTTGAGATATCTCATAAAATGCTATGACCTTATGCATCTATGGGACCAAGCTCTGGCCACAACACGCGAGTATTTGGAAAAATATCCATTGGCTGACGATAGCTTTGTTTTGAAGATTCGACACGGTGAATTTTTGATGAAGCTGAAAGAATATGACCGAGCCATTGAGCATTTTCAGCAATTACTGCCGTATGCCGATATTGAATCCGAAGCTGAAGTCCAATTTTACGTTGGACAATGCTTTAAGGAAATAGGCAATTTTAGGCGCGCCACCTCCGAATTTTTGAAAGTAAAATATCTAACCGAGCCCACAAAATGGCCCTGGCATGTGACCGCCCAGTTCGAGGCGAGTAAATGCCTAATACGGTTAGGGGAGATTGCACAAGCCAAAATTATTCTTCAACGCATCATAAAAGCACAAGGTGCCGAAAGTAACTTTGGTCGCTTTGCCCGCAAAACACTTGAAGAAATCGAAAAAAACGACAAATCTATTGCAACCAAAGAAAATTCTTCTAAATAATTTTCAAGTTTTAGGCGTATTCCCTTTATGCTCCAAGTATTTGTTTGCTTAATTCTTTGCGCTTTTAGAGATAATCTCATAAGTTTTTAGCTATTTAACCAAATCCTGTAAATCATTGAAAATTTACATTATTCTGACAAGATTTAGAGGCTCTTTATCTAATTTTAAGAAATCGACGAACACGTTTTTTCTTACGGACCCTGAATGCGTTTACAGAGTCCTGAAAAGGGTTGTCCTATGAACAAGAATGTCTCAATCATTACTGGAGCAGCAGGTTTTCTCGGATCGGCCATTACCGTTGCCTTGTCGCGAGACCATATAATCACTGCCATTGATATACGGGAACCGAGCAAGGCTTTACTTGAAGCTGCACCTGAAGTCAAATGGGACCAACTAGACATTGCTGACGCAAAGAAAGTCGCTGGGACATTTCGACGCACCAAATGCGAGCATGGTCGGATTGACTTTGTCATTCATCTTGCTGCTTTCTACCATTTTGGTACTGACTGGCTCCAAGAATATGAACGAACCAATGTCGAGGGGACAGCAAATTTATTACAGGCTGCGACAACTGCTGGCGTTCCGCGATTCATCTTGGCTAGCAGCATCGCTGCAATGGAACCACCACTACCAGGCCAAATGCTTACCGAGAAAACACCAACAAGCGATTTTACTCCTTATGCAAGATCGAAAGCAATGGGAGAAGAGATGATTGCAAAGGGAGCTGACAAACTACCAGGCATCGTGCTCAGGATAGGGGGTGTCTTTAGCGATTGGTGTGAGCTTCTACCACTTTACAGTCTTATCAGGTTGTGGTCAGGACATGGGTGGCTAAGCCGAATCGTACCAGGACGTGGCGAATCAGGAATTCCGTACATTCATCGCTATGATGTTGTTCGAATCATCAAGCGCTGCCTCGAAATCCACGAAAAGCTTGATTCCTTCGAGATTTTCCTGGCGTCCCATCAAGATGCAGTCTTACATAAAGAGTTATTCCCCCTTATCCGCCAGACGGCTGGAGAACGTGCATCTATGAAGCCTATCTTCATATCACCCAGCTTTGCCAAGTTTGGCCTATTCTTAAGGGTGGTCCTCGGTGTAATAGCAAATGACGCACCGTACGAACGACCATGGATGCTAGAATTTGTGGACCGCCCATGGGTGACAGATGTCAGTCACACTCAGAATAGGCTTGGCTGGAGTTGTAGCCCTGGCATGGGTATCCTTGAACGGCTGCCAATTATTCTTCACCGTTTTAAAGAGAGGCGAAGCACATGGATAGAGCGTAACAAACGTCGAAACATAGGAAGATATGCTTACTCCTTTTGATCGAAAGCTACTAATCCTAACTAGTGTTTA
>JBHIAW010000120.1:0-8948 GCA_046758765.1 bacterium | reverse complement strand
CCGACATGAAAATTCCTACGGAATGACAGGGCAGCCTGAATAGTTACCTTCACCATAAGAATTTCGCCTTAATCAATTCAGTTAAGTCTTGCGATGCCTGACTGTCGGGGTCGTGTAAAAGAAAAGGTTTCGTTTTATTTACAGCCTCTGCGACTGTGGGGTCATAGGACACATGGCCTAAATACTCTACCTGCAACGACAAAAGCTCCTTTGCAGCAGATTGAAGGGCCTGGGCTTCTTTAAGGTCTTCTTGCTCTCTCACCATATTAAGAATCAGTTTGGGTTGGAAAGATTCTACAACCGTGTTAAAAATGTCCGCCGCATCACCTTCTATCTGGACAATTTGTTTTAGCAGTTCGTTAGCAGTGAGCTGAATTCGTCCGGGACGGTTCACCTCCTCCTTAGCCAAAGTCTCCAAAATCTTTGGATGGTATTTGAAAGCACGATTTAGCTTTCTCATTAAACAAATCTTAATAAAACCAAAGACCTCATGCACCGACGTGGGTTCTGGAGCCATTACCAGGATCGGTTCATCGGCTAATAAGAAAAAATCAATTACACTAAGAGAAGAACCTGCACCCAGATCAACAAGGATAAAATCAGCCTGTAGCTTTTTCAGCTCCCGAATAAATCTCAGCTTTTGAAAATACTTTGGATTAGCTAATCCCAGCGTTCCGCAAGCACCACTAATCATTTGCAGGTTATCTACGCAAGTTTCTAAAACGATATCACTTAGGGATTCCCGTTGGAGGGTATAAAAATCAAAATAAGTATATTTAGGCTCTAAAACGCCCATGCATATGTGTAGGTCAGCGCCTCCAAGGTCTGCATCCACCATGATAACTTGGTTACCCACCTTAGCCAAACCGACTCCCAGTGAAACGGTCAAAACCGTTTTTCCTACGCCACCTTTTCCGCTGGCAATCGCATATAACTTGTTTTGTAATTCTTCTTCCTTTGCAATTTCAGTGATGAAAAGGTCTCTTAGCTCATGGACTTGTTCAGCAGAGACCCAATCATTGATTTCCGCTTGCCAAACTAAGTCTTCAGGCGTAAAATTCCCTTGTTCCGCAAAGTCTTTTAATTCTTTTAAAGCTAAAGGTCCGTACTGTCTGTCGTTGACCTTAACATAGTATTCGTCCATAATATCATTCGGTTTGCTGTGGTACCAAAGCTGTTGATTCAGAATGATAAGTCACATAATCTAGAAGCGATTGTAAAATTTTATTATCCTCCGTCCCAAAGAAGTAGGGGCTAAAACTTCGTTGCGTATAATTCGGAAAACCGGCAAAACGTTGGAACCACCACCAAAGAGTCGGGTCAGAAAACAGCCGGGCTGTGGCTCTGAGATCGGCACTTCTGGTTCAGGTTTTGGTTGCGTCCCAACAACCGAGTCTAAAGCTTCGATTCTACCTTCGCCTTCTATATTGTCGTTGCCCGTACCCAAGTCCTTGGCGTAACCTTCGAGACGTGCCTTGACGTTAATAGGTGTAATGCCTTGGTGCTCTTTGATAATCAAGAGCCCGACGCCTGCGGCTAAAGGCGTAGCCATGCTAGTACCGGATAATTCTACATAATAATCATCAATCACTTGGCCAAGATTGGTGTCCTTGGCGCGCCCAGCAATGATCCCCACTCCAGGTGCGACCACATCGGGTTTTTCATAGCCGTCAACTGTGGGACCTCTGGAGCTGAAATTAGCAACCCGATCGTTATCATCTGAGGCTCCAATGGTAATGACTTTAGTTGAAACGGCCGGCGTACCGATAGTTCGCTCATCCGGTCCGCTGTTACCGGCAGCACAAAACACCGCTATGCCTTGGTCCACGGCTGCTTCGCACATGACTTGCAAAATATCTTTAACACCCGGTTGGGCGGTGCCTCCCAAGCTTAAGGAGATGACATGGACGTTTTGCTCAAAGAGCCACTCAATGCCATCAGCAATACTTGAGGCACTGCCACTGCCATCGGAGCGGAGTCCTTTGGCCATGTACATCTTTGCTTCAGGCGCTGCCCCACTGTAGAGACCATTGGATTTACTACCATTCCCAATCGCAATGGTTGCCACATGGGTTCCGTGGCCGTTTCCATCAAAATCGCCTTCTCCTGTGAAATCAATTGTACCCAAGATTCGTCCCGCTAAATCAGGATGCTCTTTATCCACCCCAGTATCACATATCCCGATTACCATGCCCTCACCTCGATTGGGACGCTGCCAAACTAAATTCACCCCTACTAACCCTATGGCATGATCAAGACAATGGTGAACTTCAAAATCATCATAAATCTCTTTACATTTGAATGGCTGCATTGCAGCATGTAAACTTTCAACTCTCATTTCCTTTACGTCGGGGATTTCTATCTTAAAGATGTTGGTAAGCTTGTATTCCTTTACAATTCTAACTTCACTAGACTTAATCCGCTGGTCTAATTCCTTAGGTAAAATATCCTCTTCCAAACGAACAAACTTGATCATTCTCTAGTCCTCCTTAAGTAATTAAATTATCAAGAAATAACCACAATGCACAAAAAGATAATTTCAACCTTTTCTTGATTAATCCACTCAGATAATTCGCAAACAATTCTCACGAACTCATGGAGTTAGATGATACCGACATTGGGATGAATTAGCGTATTGAAATATAGTAATATTTTTTAATATATCAAATAGTTTTGATTCTGAGATGAATTGTCTGTCATTCTCTAAGAACCTTTTTGCATTGCAAGACTGTCTTAGAGTCCAAAAAGATCCCTGCTGAATGACCCTACCCCCTAACTGAGGGATTACAGGAAATCGCATTTTTCTCTTGACCATTAGAGTTATTTTTCGTAATATATCAAGCGCAATGCTAGTCTTGATTTGTTCAAATTGGAAACGTCAAACATAATTGGAACCTGATTTCGATTAAGAATCCTCTTAGCTCGGTCGATAAATTGTCTGAATCCCGGTAATTTCTTTGAAGGACATGAATAGCTGCATGAACGAGAAACCGAATAACTTTACAATCTCTCATAACTTATACGATCTGACAGAAAATCAGATTACAACTCTCGACCATGAGGCCACTGATGGTGAAGGGTGGAACTGTTACTGCAATGGCTACATCAGCCGACCCACCGTTTTTCAGAACAAAATTTCTGGCCGTTTCAAAAATTTTGTAGAAGACCATTATGTGGAAGTAAAAGTAGAGGAGGATAAACTGGTTACCTTCTGTTCAACATGTCGTCGAGGTGAAATTTGTGCGCATGTGGTGGCTTTGCTTTACTCGTGGATTTATGACAGTGAAGGATTTATTAACGTAGCCGATTCTCTGAAAGACCTTGAAAGTTTGGATAAAGAACAGTTGATAAAGATTATTGGTCTCATGGTTCTCAATGACCCAGCCAATATAGAATTTTTTAACTCAAGGCAAGACGATGAAGATGATTATGACTTGGATGGTTTGTTAAATTAATCTTGTTTAGATTGAACAATTTTTCCTACCTATAAACATCTTTTTTGAATTTTTTCCTACCTTCTTTTGTTATACAAAGTGACTCGTTATCCAAGTCGAAAGAACTCATTAGTCTGCAGTTCATCTTTGTCAAAAAAATGGAACAGTGTTTGCATATGAAAAACCAATAAATACGGCAAAAGTATATGCGGTCATGATTAGACGAAATCTCTCTGGAGTGTGGTATGGTTTTTAAAAAATGGTATCTATTTACGACAGTTCTTTTCTTAACTTTGTGCTTAACTAACACAGATGTTACAAGTGCGAACAATCCGTCCTCGAAATTATTTCCGCTTCCCGAAAGTCTCAAACCCAATGTTGAGTTTTGGATTAATATTTATTCCAAATATTCAGAGCGAGAAATCGTAATTCACGATGCGGAGAATTTAGAGATTGTTTATGAAGTGGTGAATCTGGATTCCTTGTTTAGAGGCGTCCATGTAAGTAGACGGCTGCAGTGGAAAAGAATTGAGAGCATCAAAAAGGACATCAAATTAATTCTTTTGAAATTATCCCGTCGAAAAAATCTAAGACTGAAGTTTTTGAAAGGAAAGGAAAAATCCGTTGCAGCACTTTTTAGAAATGAATTAAACCCGAAACGATTACGGAGAGCGGCCTATAACATTCGGGCTCAAGATGGTCTGAAAGAGCGATTCAAGAAAGGATTAGCTCGCTCAGGTTTATACATGGCGCAAATGCGGCAAATAATATATGAAGCAGGCCTACCAGAAGAGCTTTTGGTGCTACCCCATGTCGAATCTTCTTTTAACTATAGAGCTTATTCAAAATTTGGAGCCGCCGGAATTTGGCAATTCACACGTTCAACTGGTCGCCGCTTCTTGAAGGTTAATTATTACGTGGATGAGCGCCTTGACCCCATCCTGGCAACAGAAGCAGCCGTGAAACTCCTAAAACATAACTACAATGTGTTAGGGAGCTGGCCCCTGGCGATTACGGCGTACAACCATGGACTCAATGGGATGAAAAAAGCTAAAAGGCGATATGGCGCGGATCTAAGTAAAATAATAAAATATTATAGAAGCCGAAGCTTTGGATTCGCTTCAAGAAATTTTTATGCAGAATTTTTGGCGGCTTTGCATGTGGTAAAAAATTACCAAGCATATTTTGGAGAAATCGATTTTCACAAACCCGTTGATTATGTGCTTTTCCAACCCCCCCATTACGTTACTGTAAATACTCTAATTCAAAAGCTAGGCATAGACCTTGACGCGTTTGCTAAACTTAATCCTGCTTTAAGGCCGCCGGTTCTCCATTCGAAGCGCCGAATTCCCAAAAATTTTAGAATCCGGATGCCCGTGAGAGAAAGTTCAACCATAATGGAACTGTACGCACAAATTTCGTCCGATTTAAAATTTGATAAGCAAGTCAAGCCAGAATGGCATAGAGTCCGCACAGGGGAAACATTAAGCCGTATTGCCCGAAGGTACAGAGTCTCAGTGAATGAGCTCCTGGCCTATAACGATATCAACAATGCCCATCTTATTTATGCCGGGCAAAAACTCCGGATTCCCTCAAAAGAAAAACCCAAAGTTCAAATTGTAAAAGCAGCAGAAAACATAGCAAAAGAGGTTCAGTTAGCCGAAGCGAGTGACTTGACAACCAGCGAGACCTCCAGTGTCTTAGACATCCCCAAATCTCTTCGATTCGAAGCTGCCAACCGAACAGAGACCAAACCAGAAGATAGCAGTGAATTGAGCAAGACCAAAACGATTCCTTCAGGAAAGAAAAGAGCGGCTGAATCCGGTCCTGTAAAGAAACCAACGGCCGTAGTTTCGGTAGAAGATCAAGACAAAGCGGTGACGCCTGCAGACCTTGAAATAGTGGAGCAGCGTTACGCTTCTTTAGAAGAAGATATGGCCCTGGCTCTGCCTAATTATTATGTTGAAATCACAAAGTCTATGGGCACAAGAATTGTCCAAGCTCCCCATAAGGAGACCATGAGTATCTCATTTAGAGAAATAGACATGCCTGAAAATGGTCAAGTCAAAGTAGAGCCCGACGAGACTTTGGGACATTATGCTGATTGGCTAGAAGTCCCCACGCAGAAATTGAGAACAATAAATGGCCTATCCTATTGGAAACCCATTCAGATTGGCCAACCTATTTGGTTAACTTTTGAAAAGGTGACACCTGAAGAATTTCATCGCCGGCGGCTGGAATATCATCAAGGAATTGAAGAGGACTTTTACAGCAATTACAGTGTCGAAGGGGACGAAATTTACAAAGTTAAGCGAGGTGACAATATTTGGATTCTATGTAATCGCATTTTTGAGGTTCCCTATTGGCTCATTAAGAAATACAATCCTGAGCGAGATTTATTTAACCTTGTAGCTGGTGAGGAAATTGTTATTCCAATCGTGGTAGCAAAAAATGCAGAAGAAATACCCAATCAATGATTACACTCTTTGCTGAGCCGACCTGTTTATGTGTCAAATCCGAAATCCGAAGCTCGACCCAAAATTCAAAACAATATGCTTTAGAAGAGCGGACGTTTGCATTTGCAAGTGTATTTGGTTCGATATTAAGAAAGAGCGAATAGTTTTGAACATTTGAGATTTGGATTCTTGAATATTGTTACGAATTTTGATTTTCGATATTCGAATTTATTCTTAAACGAACTGGCTGAATAAAAGATGTAATCATTTTAGTTTGTATAAAAAGTCTTTACATTAACGATCTTTTTGCGCATCTTTGAGTGCGCTTTTTTATTTGAGTCAAGGGAAAGAGATTATGCTGAGTGCAGGTGTCAAGAAACTAGTTTTGGAAAATGGATTAACGACTTTAGTTAAAGAAAACCATACCGCCCCAGTGGTGGCTATTGTTACCTACGTAAAAGCTGGTTATCTAAATGAACCAGACCGTTTGGTGGGCCTTTCTCACCTCATGGAACACATGTTTTTTAAAGGCACCCAAAAACGAGGTGTTGGGCAAATGGCACAAGAGACCAAGGCACTGGGCGGATATTTAAACGCCAGCACCATCTACGACCACACTTTGTACTATACCGTACTCCCCAGCAAGAATTTTACCCAAGGTTTGGACATTCAAGCGGACGCGCTCATCAACTCAGTATTTGAACCTGAAGAACTGAGAAAAGAGACCGAAGTGGTAATTCAGGAAACCAAAAGAAAATTAGATATGCCCTCGGCAGTGGCCACGGAAAGGATGTTCCAATTAGCCTTTGAAAAACATCGCATGCGGCGCTGGCGCATTGGCACCGAAGATGGTCTGCGGGCACTGACTCGCGATGATTTTCTCACCTTTCATAAAAACCTCTATCGCCCGGAGAACATTATTCTGGTAGTGGTGGGCGATATCACAATCCAAAAGGCCCTTAGAGAGATTGAAAAATACTTCAGTGATTTTGAAAAGGGAGCTTTGGTTAAAGAAGAGTCCCCCAATGAGCTGCCTCAGACAAGATTTAAGTATAAGCAATTGCACGGTGACATTCAGCGGTGCTACTTAGCCATGGGATTTCATACGCCAGGAGTGCTGCATCCAGATACGTATGCGGTTGAAATTTGTGGTTTTACTCTTGGGCACGGCCGCAGCTCTCGCTTGTTTCAAAAAGTAAAAGAAGAAGCTAAACTGGTGGACACTATTTCTGCTTCTAACTACGCTCTCAAAGATGTAGGAATTTTTGAAATCGACGCCACTGGCAAAAGCGAGAATCTTAGAGAAGCAGAATGGGTCATATTTAGAGAGATCGAGAAGATGCAGCAAAGTCCAGTCAAGGAGGTGGAACTGATTAAAGCCCGCAATGCCTTGGAAGCCATGTATGTTTTCAGCATGGAGTCGGTTTCTGGTCAGGCGAATATTCTTGCTGCATACGAAGCCTTAGGCGATTACCGTTTAGCCGAAGAGTATCTCAATAAATTGTACCAGGTGACACAAGACGATATTATTAGAGTGGTTGAAAAATATTTTACTCTATCCAATTGCAGCCTTTTGGAATATGTACCGAATCATGCTGATCTGCCAGCCTCTAGTTCTGAAGAGATGGGAGCTGCGCTTAAGAAAGGATTTCCACCAAAGTCTTTAAAGCCGCGTTCCATCTCAAGAGATTCGGGCTTTACCGCAAAAGAGTTTACCTACCTTCCCAGCAAGGGACCAGAGAAAGAAATATCTCGATGTGTACTCTCCAATGGTTTGACGCTCTTGATAAAAGAGGGTCATCAAATACCATTGGTGGCAGCAGGCGTTTACGCCAAGGGGGCTCAATCAACCGAAAGTTCAGACAATTCAGGTATCAGCGGCTTAACAGTGCGCTCGGCTTTGAAAGGTACGCGAAACCGAAAGGCATCGGAAATAGCCCTGCAAATCGAAAAGTTAGGCTCAAACATTTTGCCCTCAAATAACTCAGATTATTTTGGCTTTTCGATGAATATTCTCTCTAAACATTTCGAGGCAGGATGGCAAATCTTTTCTGATATTATTACTCAACCCACATTTCCAGAAGAAGAGGTGACTAAGGAAAAAGAAAATACTCTTGCACGGATTTTGAGGGAAAAGGACGACATGTTTCGGCACCCGATTGAATTATTCTACTCGGCTTTGTTTAAAGGCCATCCTTATGGACTTCCTGCGCTTGGGAATCGTGATTCGATCCAGGCTTTGACCCCAGAGCACCTTTACACTTGGCATCGTCAACATTTTACCCCTAAAAATATGATTGCAGTTTTTGTAGGAGACGTAGAGACAAATTTATTAAGGGAGTTCGTCGAAAACAGCTTTAGCAAGCTAGAATCCATACCAAATCACCATCTCAAGAATCTGAACCCTATCGAGCTTTCAAAAGTAGAAGAAAGGTCTGAAAAGCAAGACAAAGAGCAAACGGCTTTGGCTTTGGGCTTCTTAGGCCCTAAAATCACGGACGCCGATTACTATCCCTTGATAGTTTTGCAAAATGTGATTTCTGGGTTAGGAGGACGCTTTTTTGAACAACTGCGTGGCCGGCAGGGTTTGGCTTATAACGTAGCTGCATTTCTGGTGGCGCGGGCTGTTGGCGGCGCATTTCTATCTTACATAGCCACTTCTCCTGAAAATGAAGAAGTGGCAAAAAGTGGACTGCTGCGTGAATTTGAAAAGCTTACTAAAGATTTCATATCCGAAAAAGAACTCAACCAAGCCATTCGATACACTATTGGTACTTATCAGATTGGACTGGAAACCTATCGCGCTCAAATGTTTCAATATGCTCACAATGAAATTCTTGGCAAAGGTATTGAAGAAGTGCGTGAATTTACCCAAAAGATAGAAAAAGTCACCAGAGAAGAGGCCTTTGAAGTTTCACGAAAATATTTCGATTTAAACCGATATGCTATTGGAATTGTTCGAGGAAGTAAATAATAATCACAAATACAAGCAGTGATTTTGTTTAGCGCGCTAAAGCGCAAATAACAATTCACAAAAACCAAATAACAAATAAATCTC
>JBHIAW010000119.1:0-8955 GCA_046758765.1 bacterium | reverse complement strand
GCCGCAATTGCAAATTGCAAAGTGAAAAATGCAAATCGAAAAATTAATTTCGCACTTTTCAATAATGACGCCGAAGGCAAATGACTTGAATGGCTCAATGACTCGGCGTGATAAAACCGTGATTAGGTTGGCGCAAAATTTTCGCAAAAAACCAAGGATTTTATTGGCAATACTATAAGAAGTATTAACGGCGCTCACATTCTTAGAAATTGAAGTGGGAAACCCGGCGACTCCTGAGGTTACAGAGAATCTCGAATTTCTAATCGACTCTGGCACTATTTATTCCGTGGTTCCAACGCCTATTCTGGAAAAACTTGGCATCAAGCCTTTAACCGAGCAGGAGTTCCGACTGGCAGATGGTTCAAAGATTGTGCGCAAAAAGGGTGGAGCGCTGTTCAAATATGGCGATCGTGTCGGTGTGGCAGATGTTGTTTTTGGCGAGCACGGAGACAGCATTCTTCTAGGTGCTTTTACCCTTGAAGCCCTGGGTTTAGCCCTTGATCCGCTACGAAGGGAGTTAATGCAAATACCCATGATTATCGCAACCATCCCTAAGAACAAGCCCCTTCAATAAAAGCGCTAACTGCCTATCGATTAGTTATGTTCAATTGTAATGAAGTTGAAGCAAAATTTAGATAGAAAAAGCTCGATTGAAAATCTATTACTAAACCTGTATTATTCACCGCAGAGAAGACAGAAGGGAATAAATATTAATCGCGCATCGCTTAATATTCGGTTTGCCTTTTTAGATTTGATTTGTTTTCTGCTAATTCTAATTAATTTCAATAAAAACATCTCTGTGCCCTCTGCGGTTTATCAACAATTCAGGTAAAATAAGAATTAACTCAATATATAAGGAACGAACCAATGAGACGACTATTTATTATTGCGGTTATTTTCACTTTAGTCAATCTTCCAAAAATAAGCCAAGCCCAGTGGTCTGTAGGGCCGCACATTGTTGTTTCTATACCACAACAAGACTTTGCCAACGTATCTGACGCGGGTGGCGGGTTCGGTATAAAGGGTGTGTACGGTTTTCAATCTGCACTTGGTCTTTCATTACGGGGCGATTTTGGTTACATCTCCTATGGCTCAAGTTTTAAGACCATATCAATTGGTGGGCGTCTGGTACCAGCCCGCACCGAAAACCAGTCTTTTCGTCTTACTGTCGGGCCGCAATTCTCCTTTGGAACCGGTCGATTGAAAATTCAGCTTTTTGGCATGGGTGGATTCTATTTTTACAGTACAAATGTTATCTTTTCAAGCGGTTTCGGTGGTGTTTTTGCTGATTCTCAAGATAATATCTCAGAATTAGGATGGAATGTTGGCGGTGGAATTCAATATGATATTGGTTTGGGCCCGTGGTTGGACGTTTCGGTTGAATATAACACGATTAACAACATTCCCGGCCCGCCCAATGAGAATGACCCCAACAAAAGAATCGATATTGACGCAAAAGATATTACTTTGAAAATTGGGGTAGTATTTTTTATCGGTGGGTGAGAGAAGCTAACTGGTTTTTTGATTATATTTGTTGGAGCTGTTAGCATCTCGTCCAAAACCTGTGCTAAGGCTGCATAACCTTTCCTCTGGATTCACATTAGCTACCAATAATGGTAGTGTCATGGATTACCTGAAGAAAAAGTATTTTATGCCGAGGCTTCATATTAGGCAGTTCAAAGTTCTAGATACGTGAGTTTCTAGAGAATCTTGCACATTTTATCATGATGAAAGGAGTGGACA
The DNA here is from genome assembly GCA_046758765.1 of bacterium. Lineage (GTDB taxonomy): Bacteria > Zhuqueibacterota > Zhuqueibacteria > Oceanimicrobiales > Oceanimicrobiaceae > JBHIAW01. The sequence continues at coordinate 7,212 of JBHIAW010000119.1, read as the reverse complement.
TGAACTGGTTAGAACTACTCAAGAACGAGATCGAGTACACTTACAAAGTGACGGATGGTCTGATGGACTTAGTGGATGATGAAAGTCTTGATTGGAAGCCTTCCACGGACAACAATTGGATGACCGTCGGCCAGCTTCTCATGCACCTCACCAATGCTTGCGGAGCGGCCATTCAAGGGTTCGTCACCGGCGATTGGGGACTGCCAGAGGGCGTCGATGTTAGCGATTTATCCCCAGAGCAGATGCTACCGCCGGCGGAGAAGCTGCCAACCATAGGGAGCGTCACGAAGGCCAAGGAGCTTTTGGCAAAGGACAAGCAACTGGCCCTCGATATGCTGGCGAGATGTGACGAGGACCAGCTCGCTAACCGGACCACGACCGCCCCCTGGGACCCAACTGAAATGGTGCTGGGGCATCGCCTCCTGCAGATGGTGAGCCACCTCAGCCAGCACAAGGGTCAACTGTTTTATTACCTGAAGCTGCAAGGCAAACCGGTTAACACCGGTCACCTCTGGGGCATGTAGTCGGGCTGTTGAAAGGCAATTCCGAAGATACCCAGCTCACCTTAGCCGCAACCAAAGAAAATAATAAAGCAACAGACCAAATATAAGACTGGATTAACAGGATGAACAAGATTTTGTTTCGAATTTCGATATTCGTATTTATTCTGCAACGAAGTTGCTGAATTGAAGGTATAATCATTTAATTATTTGTAAAATCGAATCAAATGTTTGCTGATCCTTTTACTCACAGACGTGACTAATTCGTCAATTAAGATTTCAGGTGCTCTTGGATTCTGAGGAGCATCCAGTAAGTACTGCTTATTTTCAGGTAAATCGTAAATACTCCCCTGGTAGGCTATCCAACGCGCCTCATCAAAAATTTCTTCTACAAAACGCTGTTTATCCAAATAACTCCCTGTTTCGGAATCTATGATCACGTATTCAACTCGCATCCGTACACGACGGGATTGCTTATATTCACGATAATATATCGTTACGAGCTCTTCAATCTCCTGATCTGCCGTATCTTGAACAGTAACGGTCTTTTCATACTCATGTTCTGTAAAAGTTTTTGGGCTATCTTCAACGGTCATTTCTTTAACCTTACCCCAAACAAAAGAAGTTAATCCCTCTTTCCGGGCCAAATGAGCCAATCGAGCTTCACTCAGCGTGCCTCTGAACGCTCGCGGATACTGGCCCATAAAGTCAGCAACTTCTGCATCTGAAAGGAATATGGCAAATTTTAGATTGGCATGAATGCAATGGTTTGTAATTTCACTAGCTAATAAATAACCATCTACGGCATAATATCGGCTCAAATTCAGAAACGGAAAAATCGCAACAAGTTGGGTTGCTTTTTCTAAAGAGCGTTGTGCCCATTTGGCAGCATCTTTGTAATCAGGCACTGTTTCTTCAGTGGTTTCAAATTCATCCAAAGCCTCACGAAATCTTTTTTCATCAAAATATTGTTTTCCTAATTGGTAATGCGATTCAGCCAATTTCCGTGTTGCCTTCTGGTGGTGAGGAGCGACTTCTAATAATCTTTCAAAGGTATCGATAGCTTCAATATATTTCTTGTTCTCAAGCCAATAGTCCCCGGCCTTCAGGAAAGATAGAATCGCTTTTTTGAAAGAATTGTTATAGTTTTCAATGAAGTTGTGAGCTTGAAGATACTCATAAGCCGCTTCTTCCCAGCGGTAAGTTTCAAACAAAGAATCGGCTTTTGTGTAATGAAATTCAGCCGCTTGGCGCTGTGCCTGTCTTAGTCGCATTTTTACGTTAACAGTCTCAAAGACCACGCCATGATGGTGAAACCCTTGCAGAAGATTATTCAACAGTTCATATTCATGCACAACTTGATCCCAACTCTCTGAGGCCTCTAATTTATTCGCGCGATTGATCAACTCGTCATAAGCTTTCGGTGCGACCCTTTTTAGATGCACGAGCGCCTCCTTATAATCTGATTTTTCTCTAAGCGCTTTTAAATCCTGCTGAGCAGCTTGTACGTAAAGACCCGCCTCTTCATATTCTTGTGCTTTTCGGTAGGCTTTTTTGGAAGCGGAACAGGCCGTGAATATGAACATCGCGATTAATAAGCAATACGTAAAGAATGTCCTTATTTTACACATGTTTTCTGACTTGGTTTTTGAATTGATAGATTACCGTGATTACCGTGGAGCGTGAAGCGTAGAGCGTCAAGCGCACAAAATCGCTCCACCCTCTACGCTCTGCGCTCTACGAAATTATGCTCTCCGTGACTTTCCGTGTTTTCCGTGGTTAATTACTTAATTACAGGTACATAAGGCGCAATGGCCATGACTTCGCCATGACGCAGCCTGCGCAAGACTGAAATTTGCCTGAGCAACGATTTGGTTTCTGCAGGCAGATTTTGAATTACAGCCCATTCTTGAATCCTTGGCCCAAATAGCTTCACCAACCGAACACTGAACTTTTGGAGTATCGATGCAAAGAGCCCTTTTGGTTGCGGATAAACAACCCACTGGGTCGGCGCCTCGGCATCCAATCCAGCTTTCTCCTTTGCTATCGCCAAAGCGGCCTCGAGCCCGCCCAATGAATCCACCAGTCCGAACTGCAAGGCTCGCTTGCCTGTCCAGACGCGTCCTTGAGCAATCTTATGAATCTCATCCCAGGTTTTACCGCGGCCATCGGCTACTTTTTGCACAAAAACCTGGTAGAAATCGTGATTGAGTTTCTTAAATATTTCCCATTCTTCTTCGGTCAAAGGTCTTTTGTCGGTCGGCATATCGGCGTGATCGCCTTTTTTGACGGTTTCCCAAACGATGCCCACTTTATCGTAGGTACCAGACAAATCAAAAAGCGCACTCACTACTCCGATGGAACCTGTAATGGTCATAGGCTGGGCAACAATGGCATCGCACCCCATCGAAATCCAGTAGCCACCAGAAGCAGCCACATCGGACATCGATACGACAACAGGCTTCTTCTTTCTCACTTTCTCAATTTCGGCCCATATTTCATCTGATGCTATGCCGAAGCCGCCAGGACTATCTACCCTTAGAACTACCGCTTTCATCGATTTATTTTTACCAACACTCCGAAACATGCTTACGACCGACTGAGAACCCATATTTCGCCCAAATAAAGGATCATGACCGCTGCCGCCAGGAACAATGGTACCTATTGCGTAAATCAGCGCAATTTTATCACCTTTTCCTAAACCAACATCTTTTGCTGAAATCTTAGCGTAACGATTTACACTTATAGTGCGTAGTTCTCTGTTTTGATCGTTACTTGCTTCTTCTCCGTAAACTTTTGCTTTTATCTCGTCAAGTACTGCCGTTTCGTATGTCAATTCATCTACTAATCTCATTTCCAGAGCATCTTCCGAGTGGTATATTCCTTTATTCAAAGCTGCTTCTAATTTGGCTCGTTCAATGCTACGCCTCTCACAAACGGATTGTACAAATTCCTCGTAAACATCATTTAAAAGCGCTTCAGTTGCCTCGCGGTGGGCAGGACTCATGGAATCTCGATCATAGATATCGCCGGCACTTTTGTATTTTCCAACACTTGCTACCTGGGCTTGCATACCTAATTTATTAATCATACGTTTATAAAAAGGAATCTCCGATGCAAAGCCATTGAATTCTGCAAATGAATGGGGCTGGAGATAAATCGCATCGGCGGATAGAGCGATATAATAAGACTTTTCGTTACAGAATGGCATAAAAGCTATTATGAACTTTCCATCTTCTTTAAATTCATTCAACGCATTTTTAATTTCTTGAGCTTTTGCCCAGCCGATGTCTGGATTACTAACTCGCAGATACACCCCGCGAATTCGATCATCCAATTTGGCCATTTTAAGTGCTTTATATAGGTCATGCATTTGCAGATTCGCTCCCTCAAATTCTCTGCCTATGGGGTCTTGAGAATAATGTTCGCTAATGAGTCCTGCTAGCTCAATTTTCAAAACCGAATCTTTTTTGACAATTGGTTTGTCTTGTAATGCAGCCCGAATTCCTAAGATGAACATAGCCCCTAATAGAACAAACAATCCTAATACAACAAACAAAATTATCCAACCTTTGTTTTTTGCCATGATGTACCTCCGTAGTAAACTTAACTGTTGGGTATTGATTAATATTACCCAAATGGGATTTACAGAATTATGTTACGTGTCTTTTAATAAAATTAATGCAATATTTTCCAATGTCAAGCAAAATTATTATAGTATTGTGGAACGGGATACTCTGATTTACATAAAGCCAGAAAGTCTACCAACAATCTTTGACCTACCTGACTTTTCTAAGACAAGCTCTAAGAAAGACTGCACAAAGCAGGACGCAAATGAAACAAGAGACCCACGAGCCGTCGCCTTCTTCGGTCCCTACTGGAGCGGTGACGGTAAACAAGCATTTGTGGTAGTAAGGTTAATCGACCATAAGGACCGCTGGCTGGCTACGCTTGATTTGCCTTCTGGAAATCTCCACAGGTTGGTACAGCGTTTAATTGAATTGGGTAAGACCAACTGGGAGGTGGCGATCTATCCTCATGAGAGTCATGCCTTTAACGAGCCAACTTCGTGGACAGACGAATACCGAAGGGTTTCATAGTTGTTTGAGGAAAGGCTAAAATAGCACGGAGGGCGGGTGTTCACCCTCAGCAAGCAGTCAAATTACACCAACTCTTGGCTACTTACTGAGCTGGGACTATTGTCCTGAATGATGAGGTGACAAATAACCATTTTCAACAGCGTAATGTCTCAAGTTTTGAGCCAACATTTCCCGACCACGGCTTAAACGCGACATGACCGTACCAATTGGACAATTAAGCACTTCTGCGATCTCCTTGTACTTCAGATCGTTCACATCAGATAACAAAACGACTAAACGGTACTGCTCTGGTAGTTTATCAAGAGCATTGCTAATTCTATCATCAAACAGCTCTTTATAATTCTCATCAACTTCTGACATCGCTTCGGCATTAACTTCATTAGGCACCTCCTCTGCATAAGTCGCTTGGGTCGTCTCAAAATCTACGCGTGTAGGTCCACGTTTTTTTCGTCTGTATGCATTAATGAAATTGTTAGCCAGTATGCGAAAAATCCAGCCTTCTATGTTGGTGCCGGTCTTGAAGCGATGGTAGAAACGCCAGGCTTTGAAATAAGTAGTTTGAACCAAGTCTTCTGCATCAAACTGGTTTCTCGTCATTCTGAGGGCCGTAGAGTACATTCGGTCCATTAAAGGAAGAGCAAGGGCTTCAAACTCCTTAAGCTTTTCTTCGTTGTGCCCTGCAAAAATTCTCTTGATTCCGTTTTTCATGTCTACCCACCTCCTTAACTATATCATGTATCAGAAAGATCTGTGTAGCTCTAAATAAGATCTACTCGGATTTTACCCTCATGATCATCAATAAACGTGCTGAGGAGAGTGCGAGAGAGCCAAAGGTTAAAATTAATAGTTGCCTCATGCCGTTGATATTCCTGCCAAGCATTTGAAAATGTATCTTGTATGAGTTTCTCCGCTTCGCGAGGATTTCTGGTCATGATGAGAGCTGTACGATAAAGACGCTCTATTATTGAAGGAATCTGCGCTTCAAATTCTTTAAACTTTTCTTCTTCGTGCTTCTCAATAGTGATCTTGGACAAATAGTTCATGGCGATTGAGTCCATTTTTTAGGGTGCCTTCTTTTGCAATTCTACAATTCCAAGACTTTGAAGTAGGAACATCCTAAGAGACCTTTAATCCAAGACATTGGCAGATCGACCAGCCGTCTTCAGCATATTCTTTATGAATATGGGGCAGTTCAATAGGTAAGTCTTTTCAGTTAATTGCTCGCTGAGAATCTCTACCGACTTAGTGCACATATACGAGACCTCGCATAATTCTAAAATTATCTGGCGCTGACAAAGTCTTGACAGTTTGGTAACTTCTTTAGTCCAATCACTCAAATTCTCTTGAGAGATGTCACCTTCAATTTTGTAAATGTACACACATTCATTTTCAAAGATTTTATTGATGCGAAACATGGCAACCTCGCTGTTAAGTTCTACCTTAATCACAACCAAGATCGTGCCACAATCAAAATGTCGTTCTTAGCACTACCCAAATGGTATTTTTACATGTAATTAGGTTGATAAACAAAAATCCTTTTACTGAGACGAGTAACAACTGAAAAGTCGATATTTCAACACTTAGTTGATATTTCGACTTTTCAATGGAGACGATTGAGTTAGTGAGTGTTTGAACGAAAACTTGACCATTAATGTCATTCCGGCAATCTTTAAGCCGGAATCTCATCATTTCAGGCAGAAGATTCCCGCTTAAAACATGCGGGAATGACGAGAAAAGGCTGTTTTCCTTCAAACACTAACTAAGTGGTATGGTTTCTTGTGGTCACGGTGTAACGGTAGGAATCTTCTCACATCCAGTGGTCCGTGTCACGGTTTTGAGGCATTCCATAGCCAAAAAGAGCCCGGCAGCATAAAACCACCGAGCTCCTTTTCTTTCATAGGAAAATTGAGGCTACCAGGCTTACTTTTCAGTGGTCTCAACCGAGGGAACCATGCCAAGCTGCTGCATCGCTAAGTGAGTATCCCAGGTAACCCACTCTTCCACTGCCTTACCTTCGGCTAAACGAGTTATGCTGACTCCAGCCACGTCGAGTTGCTTATTGGTATCCTTTTGTGTACCAGTAGCCGTCCAGCGGGCTGCGGCCATATCTCCCTCGACGATTATGGCCTCCACTTTGACATTGAAATCGGGATAGGTGGCGCGAAATTGCTCGACATAGGCTTTAAATTCCTCCAGGTTCTCTATTTCTGATGGAGTAGTAGGTTCCAAGCTCCTAGGGTTATGTCGCATGTAGTTGGGAGCAAAAAACTGGTCTGCTTTATCCAAGTTTCCCTGGTTCCAAATTTCCTCGACTGCACTCTGTAGCATGGCTTTGGTATCTGCGGTGGTGTCAGCTTGTTGACAAGCACTAATTGCCAGCAAAGCAACGACCAGAAATACAATTAGGTTTTTCATGGTAACTTCCTCCTCCTTATGTTACTGTTTTTATAAAAAGCAATTAATACCAGCACATTATAATAAAACTTGACTTTAAACGCAAGGGAAAAGTTCATACTGCGGTAATACCTCAGTTATGGTTAGGGAGTTGCTCCTGCTTGCTTGGAAATCGGTCGATTATTCTGTCATTCAGAAGGAATCTTTTTTGAAATGTG
>JBHIAW010000118.1:0-9030 GCA_046758765.1 bacterium | reverse complement strand
ACACTGGAGGCATTGCCAAAGGTCTGGGTGAAGAAAGGCAGCATGGCCTGCACTATCTCCGGAGCAACAGGTGTGGTGGCGCTGTGGTCGAGGTAGATGCGGTTATATTTGTCGTCTGAACTCATCTTATTGTTTTAAAAATACTAAATTTGTGGAAATTAATTCCAATATAAAACTATTTATCTTTATTTTCAAGCAAAAGTTCTGGAAGTTTAGTTATGAAATTTCTTGTGTTGAAGAATATTAAGTTTATGATATTGTAAAGTGGTCGAGGAGAGGTACAATTTGTTCTTCGGTGAAAGGAAACTTAGGCCGATGCAAGACTTCATGATACTCTGTTACGACTTTTCATTGAAAATAACCTCGGAAAGAACCGCGGTGTCTTCTGCGCATATTGGCGATATGCCTCCCCAAACTCCTCAGTGACAAACACTTCTTCTCTGAGGGCTAACCAGACATACGCTGCCACCAAAATCGGCCAGATTATCAAAGTAATCACCGACGGCCAGTGCAGAATCCAGCCAAAAGTAAAGAGAAAGATGCCGGTGTACTGAGGATGGCGGATAAAACGGTAGAGTCCCGTTGTAACGAGGCCTTGTGCCCTGTGGATTTGACGCCAGCCTAAAGCAATAAGGAGCAGGCCAATCATACTTACCCATGTTCCCAGAATGGGGCCGACATGCCCCAGAGTTTGGTGTGCCCATGCTCGCAAAGAAGGTACTTCAACCAAAGGTGAGATTAAGAAAATCAAAAGCGGCCAGCCAAACATCTCAGTCATCAGGGCGATGACAAAGGCAATGAAAACACCTTTTGATTTCCAGGTGCCCTGAGTAGAGCGCCGGTAAGGTAGCAGCGCTAAGAAAGCAATCACTATCAAGATGTTTAAAACAATGAGTCCCGTCTTGCCAAAATTCTCTTGAATCCATTGGATGGTTACCGGCCGGCCGCCGTGGCTAAAGAGCTCAACTCCGTAAATAGCAACAAAAAGAACTATAGAAATAATTCCAATCGATGTTAGTACCTTAACTAGTGCTACTAAACCACCTAGTACAAAAATAATCCCAAGGACAATCACTGGCAACGGTATGAATCCAAGGGTCCAGACAGTGAAACTGCTTCCGGAAGTTACTTCGTGAATCTGCCAAGCACAAATCAGCACCCCGATAAATATACTAAAAATACCAGCCCACCGTGTTTCATCCATCTAAGAACCTCCTTTTTGACAATGTATGGTTCTTGATTTATGTTTATTCGATTTCTGTTACTTCAACAGAAGCGCGGTAACCTAGCTGCTCTAAAATTTTTTCGCAATCTCCCCAAGAAAGCCCAAAAGCACGAACGTCTGCTAAACCCAATTGGGCTATTGCATCACGGATCTTTTCGAAGTAGGCATTTTCAAACTCTCCTTCCATCATAACCGATTCAGCCCAATTAACTAATTCAGACAACTCGATCTTATGATTTAGATAGTCTACCATTTTTTCAGCTACATCTTGTTTCTTAACTATCATAATAACTCTCAACGTTTTAACTTCACATGTCCTTTATCTTCAGGAAACTTTCCATGAATTGCGACAAGGTTTGATTGACTATCATATATTTCCTGCTAAAACTTGATTGTTTTCTCTTGATTATCTACTTCTTTTACATAGCGAGCCTTCCAGCCTTTCTTTCCTTGAACCTCTAAGTAATAACGCCGCCCACCGTTTGGTAGTTCATCCCCACTTCCAAATTTCCTCTCATTTAGACGACGCTTTTTGCTATTCATTCATCCGTTGAGCTTAAATTACCAAAAGAAATCTTATTTTCAATCAAATTTTTTACAAACTGGCAATCACATTCTCCCTGCCCTGATTAGCTTCTTTCAAATAATCCAACAAAGGCTGATAATATTCCAACATGGCGCGGGCACTTAAATCTTCACCGGTCATTTCACGCAAGACCTTTCGCCAATCTTTGCTGGCTCCAGGTCGCATTATCTTTTTTAGAAATTCTCCAACTTTTTTGTTGCCGTAGTAATTGCAGTCGCGAGGATCCTGTTTTAATATTTTCCGTGCGATGTAATCGTGCAGTTGAAATTTTAGCACACAGGACAGAGCATAATCGTAGTACTGGGCCGGGTCGTTGTTAATGTGCGTCTTACTAGCGGCATCGCAGTATTCCTCGCTACGCGGTGAGGGCGGCACGATTCCCTGGTACTTTTCCACATGTTCCCACCAGCGCTGATTGAATTGATCCTTCGGCAAATCTCGTTCATAGAGATCATGCTCAAAATGGGTCATAGTACCGGCGGCGAAGGGGATAAACACTACGGAACTGCTGGAAAGCGCATCGTTCAACAGCCACTGAATTTGATCGATTTCCACGTCTTCGGACAAAAGTCCAAGTTGTTCTAAATATGACCTTTGGGAAGACGCAATAGCCATTAAATCGCCAATACCTTCATGGTAACTCCGATTGGCCCCATCGCGTAATAGAATCGGTACTTTTGGATTTGTGTATTCCATGAAATAATATATGTGCCCTAATTCATGATGAGCGGTTCGGAACCAGCGGTTGTTGGGTTCCACACTCATGAGGGAGCGGTAATCATCCTGCAGGTCTAAATGCCAGGCCGAAGCGTGGTTGTTTTTTTTGCGTGTTGAACCTGCTTTTACCGGGAACAGGTCGGACCTTTCCCAGAAATTTTGGTTTAGCGAATCAAAGCCGAGACTGACAAAGAATTGTTCTGCTCGCTCAACAATCCACTCTTTGGTTTTGTCTTTGAAAAGATCATCCAAATTTACGGCCTCCACAATCCCAGGCCAGTTCTGACCCCAGCGGTTAGGCAGCCAGTGGGCAGGAATTTTATCCGGTACGGGTTGGCGGTATCGTCTGGCCAGTTCATAACGAATATAGGTATGCAGTTCAGAATAGAGCGGTCGCAGCTCCTGTACCAATTGCTCCATAAGCTCCATCATTTCCTGAACGGTCATGCCGTAGTCGGCCACCTCCAGAGCAAAGAATGAGCTATACCCCATTTCGCGTGCAGCTTGATTTCGCAAGGATTGCAGATTTGCCAAACCATCCTTGAGTACTTTTCCGACTTCTTTGCTAGCTTCCCAGGCAGCTAAGCGCTCTTCTAAATCCCGGGATTCCACTAAGATCCGATCGATCTCATTAGCGGTGACGATTTTGGCCTTCCCGCGTTTGTCTCGCATGACGAAATCAAAAGCATACAGCAGGCTATTCTGTTTGGTTTCAGCGTTTATGAGTTTTTCAACTACCTCGGGTATGGTGCCCGGACGATGTGCGGCTGCAAGCAAAATCTTGTTGAGCTGTAAAACCTGCAAGCGATCTAATTTATCTTTCTGGGCTATTAACGATTTTGTTGTCTCAATGACCTCCTTACTTCCAATGAATTCTGAAAGTGCTTTATCCGCCGCTACACTCAGGCTGTCGTGCTCATCGCTGATGTCTGTGTTGGCCAGCCAAGCAGCTTGGTTTGCTGAATAGTATAAATCTTGGAATTTTTCTTCATATTGTTTCAGAAAGAGATCGGCTTGTTTTTTTTCGGGATTGGTTCCACAGGCTAAATGCAGGGAAATTATAAGAGGAAACATAAGAAATAGATTTTTCGGGATCATTTGAGCCTCCTTTCTTGGGCAAAATTTAGAATTGAATTGTGTGTCCTATTTTAATCTGGTTTATTTACGGCTTTGCCGAGCTATCTTTTTGTGTTGATTCAATTCGCGAGCTAAGATTGAATTTCAAAAGGCTCGCGGCGAATTCCCACATGACATAAATCTCCACCGCAAAAGGTAGAAATCCAAAGTATCCAGACAACGGCATTTCAAAAATTTTTGGTTTGGTGAGATAAGGGAAAATATAAACCCATTTTGCCGTAGCCCAATAATTCCAGAATTCCCATAACAGGCCGCAAATTAAACCTGCAAGAAACAGGGATAAGAGTTTGTTAATGCGTCCATTTTGCAGTTCTTTGAACAAAGAGTTTCCACCCATCAAATAGTTAATCGGATCTAAAATAAAGATAAATCCCAACCAGACTGGGCCAAATAAGAAAACAGCTATCTTGTCTGGCATGAAAACCGGCACGATTAAGAATAGCAACCCCACTAAGATGAACAAATGAAGAGTGCGGCGACTAAAACTGATTTGGGTTAACCGGACTCTATCAAATATGCCGGATATATCAATTAGTTCGCTTGTGAATAAAACCCCTGGAAATATCGTGGCAAAGGACCAAATGTACCCGGTAGTTTGCGCTGCCAAATTTTCAGGTAGGCCTATATACTTCCAATTCTGTAGATGCAGATTGTATGCTTCGAAAATAAGCCAGCAAACCACTGAGTAAGGCAGCATAAAAAGGAATTGCCAGAGCCTATCTGTAATCATGGAAGTACCGCGCAATTTGTAAATCAGAGCATCAGCAAACAGAATGTATCCGCTCCACATGATAGGGGTAAACCAAGTTTTGATAAACAAATTATTTTTGACAAGCAAAAACTCTGCAACAGCCAAAATCAAAATTCCAATCCAGCCATAAATTCTAAATGAGGGCGCTTCTACGCGCGCTACCAATCCTGCATCTTTTGTCATGTCCATTCCTTTATTTAATTTCACGGATCACTAAATATAGCTTGTTATTAATTTGAATAGAAAAATTACGACGCCCAGAAGTCATTTGTCATTAAGTCATTTCGCTTCGCTGTCATTAACTGTCAATTCTTCTTCAAAAGTAAGTATTTATTTTTTGTATTTGTTATTTGGTCATTGAAATTTATAATTTGCGCCTTCGTCGCGTTTGGAGTTAATCAAATTACCCAAATCAATTCATGATGTTGGTGCCAAGAATGAGACAATTCAACTTTGAGGACTCGTAACATCAGTTTTTTCAATTCGACTTTAATCGCTCATTAATGATTCGCTCAAATCGGGGTTTATAGATGAGATCAAAAGTCTCTTCTTTGTCTGGGAAAAGACTGAGCACGCTTCTCTTGGTGGCTGCGACCAATTCTAAAGCTTCTGCCGTACTAAGATTTCGCTGATACAGTACAGCAGCAGTTAAATCCACGATGGTTCGCAGTCGTCGCATTTTCTTTTGCTCTTCAGCGATTTCTTCTGGTGTTGCCATTGCAGCCTCCTTTCTTAATACTTTCGATAAAAGACGGCTACCTTCCCAATATATTCTTTTGTAATCGGGAACAGCGCCAAAATTGTTTGTTTCAAAATAAATTAAGTCTTAATCGAATTTAAATCAAGGAATTAATTGTTCTGGAACATAAATGTCTCCCTTTTTGTTCAAATACAATGGTACCAATTAAACTTTTGATGCGTGAACTTGTGAATGATGCACTAAAAAATGACCTTCGATATTTGAAAGCAACTTTGATTTTCTTTGTAATTCAATTCAGCTTGGTATTCCTCGCTTTAGCCCAACCCACCTCAAATCAAAGTAATGAACATTCAGCGGCGCAGAAAGAGAACCCGTTAGATATTTTAACCGGAAACACGACCGATGCTAGACTTTTTCAATTGCGCAAATTCTACTTTATTGAAAACGCGTTGTCCACAATCTCCTCTGTTGCCAGTGATTCAAGTTTGCAGTTTCAAATGCAGTCAAATAAAAGATTATCATTATTCTTGACCCGAGAAGAATTGCATGAAATTAGACCGCAAGGTGTGGACCCGATTGGTGAAGAGCTGCTTCGGAGATATCGTGATGTTTCACCAGTTTTGCCCATTATTCCCTTGCTCAGCCACGGAATCAAAAGCGTAGCTGATAAACTTAGTACCACCGGAAAAGAGCCATTAGGATTCGCATTGTTGATTCCAAAAGATATTGAAATTGATATCTTAAGAGTACTTTGGGTCAAATCTGCTGCTACGCCGAGTGAAATATATGCCCCAATAGACTCCTTATGGCCTATCACCTCTGAAGATCTCCACAGGGTACTAGAAGAAATGGTAGCACGTGGTTTTCTTGCGCGTAAGAAGATTTCACCCTCTCATGGATTCAATTTGTTCGGCATTACACAATTTGAATTGAGTTCAAAGAACCGAAAGAATGAAGTGTATGTTTACTGGCCGGTAGTCTCCAAAGAAAAATTGATCACTTACTTAGAAGCGAAGAGATTCTTGGCGCTTGCCTCTTCAGAAAAACCTGGCACCAACGGAGAAAACAATAATTATCAGAAGCTGCTCGAAGAGAAGTTGTACCGAATCCTACAATAAATGCCGTTGGTGCAAAAAGAGCATAATCTCGGCTGTTTGAATTGTATTCAATATTAGTTTGCAGTTTTTCACTTTTTTTCACTAATGTCATAAGTTATAGCCATCCATTTTCTAAGTACCATTGAGCCGTCTCACACAGTCCTTTCTGCAAGGTAAAGCCAGGGCGAAATCCTAACTCCTTTTTTGCTTTGGAGTTATCACAAATCCAATAGATTGCCTTTAATTCTCTAAATTTTTCGAGGCTGAAGAGTGTCGGCTTTGTGGTAAATTTCGCAATAATATCAAACCCGCAAGAAATCAAAAGGGCTAAGGTCAAAGGAATCATAATCTTTCGAGTTCTGACCCCGAAGATTTTAGCAATGGCGTCGGCAAAATAATCCCAGGAGTAGGGCTGGTCATCAGACAGAAAATAAACTTCGCCACGGGCGTGCTCTTGTTCAGCCACTGACAGAATTCCTTGCACCAAATCTTTTACATAAATGACGCTGCTATATCTTGACCTTCCTGCAAGACTTAGATGCCAACCTTGTTTGATGTATTTAAATAATTGGAATATATCACGGTCTCTTGGTCCATAAACCGCAGGAGGGCGGACAATGGTTATGGGGATTTGGGGAGAAAATTGCAGAGTGATTTGTTCTGCTTTAAGCTTGCTTCTTCCATAATTCGACATTGGATTGGGAGGGTCGGATTCCGTTAAAGGTCTGCCATTGGGACTCGGGCCTGCGGCGGCCAAACTGGAAACCAGTACAAATCGTTTGAGGTTAGGATTAATTTTACAGACGGCTTCAAGTAGATTTCTTGTGCCGTCAACGTTTATTTTATAAAATTCTGACTTAATATTGGACTTGGTCAACCCTGCCAGATGGAAAACATAATCCACACCCTCTACTGCTGCAAATAGTGATTTCGGTTCGGTGATATCCCCATTTAAGCGCTCGAAATCTAAACCACTTAGCCATCCTTGGTCTCTTCCTTTGTTTCGAAGAAGACAGCGTACTTGATGACCTTTCTTAAGCAACGCTTGGACTAAGAAACTACCAATAAATCCTCGACCACCTGTTATTAGTGCTTTCAAATAATTAGTCCTTACTGAAAATTCCGTGGCTATGGTATAATCATAATTAATTTTTTACAAATAATCAAGAGTAGAAGATTTTACTTCATTGTAACTTTTGACTTGCTTTCTTCTTTTGCATTGTTTATATTTATTTTTCAAAACTCTATCACCATCAAACTTAGAGGAGATTGCATCTTGGCAGACCTATTTGACAAATGTTATAATTTCACTCGAGCAAGAGAACTCCAAGAAGCCGGTTGGTATCCCTATTTTAAGGCTATTAAATCCGGAGCCGATACGGAGGTATGTATTGACGGCCGCAAACTCATTATGATCGGGTCCAACAACTATTTAGGTCTAACACAGGACGAGCGCATAAAAAAAGCCGCAATGGAGGCCGTTGAAGAATTTGGCTCAGGCTGTACTGGCTCTCGTTACCTTAACGGCACCTTGGCACTTCATGAGGAGCTAGAGGAAAAATTGGCTGAGTTTATGAATAAAGAGGCGGCTCTTGTGTTCTCAACAGGATTTCAAACAAATCTCGGAACCATATCCACAGTAGTTGGGAAAGATGATTTAGTTTTTGCAGATCGCACCAACCATGCGAGTATCGTGGACGGGTGTCGGCTCTCTTTTGGTCGGGTATTGAGATTTAAGCATAACGACATGCGCGATTTGGAGCGACTGCTGGTTGCCAGCAAACAGCACGGAAAGTTGATTGTGGTAGATGGTGTGTTCAGTATGGAGGGAGACCTAACCATGCTTCCCGAGATCGTGCAGTTAGGGAAGAAATACGGGGCTCGAATCATGGTAGACGATGCCCATTCAATTGGTGTCTTCGGAAAAAACGGACGCGGTACAGCCGAACATTTTGAATTGGAAGATGACGTAGATATTATCATGGGAACCTTCAGTAAATCATTTGCTTCCTTGGGTGGTTTTATTGCTGCGAATGCTCGCGTCATAGACTACGTAAAACATCATTCCCGGGCATTAATATTTTCTGCCAGCATGCCGCCCGCGGCTGTCGCCTCTGTAATTGCTGCCTTAGACATTATTAAGAATGAACCTGTAAGAAGGGAATGGCTGTGGAATAACGTCCGAAAGATGAAGAGCGCCTTTGATGAAATGGGATTTGATACTGGCGGAAGCCAAAGCCCAATTATTCCCATTTTTATTGGCGATATGATGGATACATTTGTTTTTTGGAGGCGCTTATTTGATAATGGTGTATTTGCAAATCCAGCCATTCCACCAGCCGTAGCACCCGGCAGGTGCTTGATTCGAACAAGTTACATGGCTACACATACTGAGGAAGAATTGAACAAAGTTCTTGATGTTTTCGAGAAATTAGGGAGAGAGTTTGGTCTTATTTAAGAACGCAGTCGGCAGCGAGATTTATTGAAGAAATGGTGAAAGAGATAAATCTTTAGAAGTTACTTAGGTTCGTAGAGTCAATAAGTCATTAGGTCATTGAGTCACTGGGAAAGAAGAGCGGAGCTAAATGACTTCATGACAAATGAATTCTCGAGGTCAAATTTTACCCCAGCGGATACAATTTACGATGAAAAGATTTTGAATATCTGACACTTGAACCTATCTTCAGGTCGTGGTATTTGGCTGCGGCCTTTTTTATTGTGATCTCTTCAGACTTGTGTAAAGTGCTAATCTTGCTGTCATTTCTAGGAGCGTAGCGACGAGAAATCTTTTATTATTATTGAATTAACAGATTTCTC
>JBHIAW010000117.1:0-9193 GCA_046758765.1 bacterium | reverse complement strand
CTTCAAAGCTTTCAAAACCTTTTCCGGTGTTATTGGCAAACCATCTATCTTAATACCTATCGCATCTGAAACCGCATTGGCAATAGCGGCAGGAGTAGGAATCAGTGGTGCTTCCCCAACTCCTTTGGCGCCGTAGGGGCCTTCTTCATCGTCCGTTTCTATAGGGTAAAAATGAATTTCAGGGATATCACCGGCAGTAGGAATTTTGTAATCATGAAAACTTGGATTGAGTACCTGGCCCTTTTCCACAATCAATTCTTCGGTTAAAGCATAACCCATTCCCATAACGACGCCTCCCTCTATCTGTCCCGCCAATCCTAACGGATTCAATACTCGGCCAACGTCCTGGGCAACATGTACATCCAATACTTTAACGTTTCCTGTATAAGTATCAACTTCCACTTTAATTGCCTGGGAGGCAAAAGCATAGGTGCTGGAAACATTCCCTTTATATCCTTTGTCCTGAAACTCGCTGCCCGGCTCATAATAATATGATTCTGTACAGAGTTCATTAGGTTCTTGAAAGTGAATCTCTCTAACTACCTTATCAATCTTAATTGACTCAGCGGTTCTGCGTGATTTGATGAGTCCATCTTCATATTCCAGGTCTTCAATATTTGTATTCAGGAGATGAGCTGCTTTTGCAGAAAGTTTCTTTTTCAGCTTATTGATTGCTCCCAAGAGCGAGTTTCCGGCAACAAAACTTGTGCGAGATGCATGCACGCCCACGTCCCAGGGTTTGACTTCCGTGTCTGTGTTTATGATCCTGATTTTCTCCATATCAATCCCTAACTCCTCGGCAGCAATCATACCGAGGATGGTTTCCGAGCCCTGACCGATTTCACTGGCACCACTGATAATGGTCAAATATCCAAAATTATCCAGTTTTACCGTGGTCCCACAGCCGTCTGAGCGATATATCTTGGCTCCGCCACCGACATGAAGCATGGAAGCAAAACCAATCCCCCTTTTGTATCTTGCCGAATTATTATTGCTTTTTCTCCTTTTATATCCACTCTTATCTATTACTGCTTTAAGAGAGTCTTTATGTCCACACGTCTTGTACTGAAGTCCCTGCCCAGTCGTCTCTCCTGCAAAATTGGCATTGATTAAACGTATTTCTGCCTTATCCATTCCCAATTCTTCCGCCATCAAGTCAATGTTTCTTTCAAGTGCAAAGGTGGCTTGAGGGTTGCCGTAGCCTCTGAATGAACCCGCATAAGGGTTATTGGTATAGACCGCATAGGAATCATAGAGACACGCAGGAACCTGGTACAGTGATGAAAAGGTTTGCATCATAACAAATGAGGTAGTCGCTCCCCAAGAACAATAAGC
Source organism: bacterium (assembly GCA_046758765.1). GTDB lineage: Bacteria > Zhuqueibacterota > Zhuqueibacteria > Oceanimicrobiales > Oceanimicrobiaceae > JBHIAW01. Next base: position 7,858 of record JBHIAW010000117.1, on the reverse strand, counting down.
GCCGTTATCCTTAATAATCTTAACTTCTCGGAAAGTGAATTTCCCATTTTTATCCGTGCCGGTAGTCAAGTCAATGACCATAGGCTGCCGCGTAGGGGATGCCAGAAATTCTTCCTCCCGGCTGTAGACTATTTGCACTGGCTGCCCGGTCTTCATGGACAGCAAAGCGCAGATAGGTTCATAAGGATACATGTCTAACTTGCTGCCAAAGCCGCCGCCGATGATTGGCTGAATTATACGAATATTGGAAGGCTCCATCTTCAATGCGCGCGCCATATCTCTTTGATAGAGAAACGGAACCTGTGTTAAACTATAGAGCGTAAGTCTGTTCTCAGTTTTTGAATAATCGGCTGTAATCGCACAGGTTCCTAAACAGCAATGAGTTACACGCGGTAAGGTGTAACGTCTCTGTACGATGCAGTGGCTTTTATCCTTCTGCTCCTGCAGGTTGCCGTGTTCATAATGAAAGGATTCCGCGATGTTCTTTTTCTGATCGGGCGCAGCGAATTTGTTTATTTGCGGTGCATCCTCTTTTAAGGCTTCAAAGGGGTCGAAAATACCCTCTTTAACTCTATATTTTACTTCAATCAGTCCCAAAGCTTTTTGTGCAATTTCTTTTGTTGTGCCTGCCACAGCCGCTATCTCGTCACGAATACAGTTGACCTCTCCTTTTTTTAAGATGGGGTGGTCTCGCTTATAGCTAATATTATTCACGTCCACATCATCAGCCGTAATCACACAGACCACGCCGGCAAGCTGCAATGCTTTAGAAGTATCAATGGACACGATTTCTGCGACCGGATATTTGGTGCGCAATATCGCACCATGAAGCATGTTCGGCAAGGTAATGTCATGACCGTAAACGGCTTTTCCACTGACCCGGTTTTTGGCATCTAATTTCGGGGTGGGTTTGCCGATTACTTTTAATTTTTTATTCATTTTGGTCTATGGTTCAATTGTTCTATTGTTGCATTGTTAAATTGTTAGTTTCTGATTTGTGTATTTAATCAGTTGATTTAACTCTTTAGGGAGCTTTTGAAGTTCTCCTATTATATGATTATACTCTTCTTCTGTAAGAAGCTTTCTAACTTTCGATTTTTCGTTCCAGTCAAAAGCTTCTTTAAGCGACCCAGTACTATATCTGTAAAATTTGATCTTATCTTTTTTGAAATATCTGCCAAATCCTTCTGCGATATTAGCCGAGATAGAATCGGTAGATGTAACAAACTGTTTGCCTACTGTTTCTTTTGCAAAAGTGCCCCATTTAATAACTATTTCCCAAACATAATTACTAAGATTAAATGCTGTTTTATAAGCATCTATATCATTTAGCTTTAAATATTTCTTGTCCATTTTAATATCCCACTTAACAATTTAACAATGCAACAATCGAACAATGGAACAATGAATCAATGCAACCATCCAACAATCAAGCACTTTCAAACAACGATTCAACCGCCTCAATTATCTTGGTGTAGCCTGTACAACGGCACAAATTACCTTCAAGGCTTTTTTTGATTTGTTCTCGGTTGGGTGTAATCTGAGCCGACTTGCACTCTTCGTAAAACGATTTGATTGCCATGATCATGCCGGGAGTACAAAAGCCACATTGAATCCCGCCGTACTTGACCATCGCTTCCTGCACTGGATCGAGAAGCGCCTTCTCGCTGGCTGCCAATCCCTCGATGGTTGTGACCTCTTTACCATGGACATTAACGGCAAGATACAGGCATGAGTTGACCGCAGCCCCATCAACCAAAACAGTGCAAGCGCCGCATTCTCCCTCAAGGCAGCCGGGTTTGGTACCTTTTAAGGACAGTTCATCCCTAATCAAGTCAATCAATAATAATGAGGGACGTATCTCTCGTTTGACTTTGGTGCCGTTGATAATGAATTCGATATTTATCTTCATACTTTGAGACTTGTTCTATGGTTCTATTGCTCCATTGTTCTATTGTTACATTGTTCTATTGTTGATCGCAGCATTGCAACCATGAAGCAATGAAACAATAGAACAATGAAACAATGCTCACATTCGCTCAACTAATAAGTTTCGGCCTTCTAAGAACGCCAATCTATTTGCTGATTTTATCATATCATCTGGCGACATGGACATCAAGGCCGACAACCATATTTCTTCAGGTATTAAATCAAAAGGTTTTATGGTTGACAACAATCCCAGCACAACGACATTTGCACTTCTGCTTAGTTTATCACCAAGATCAGAAGCTATTTTGTTCGCATCAATTTTTATCACATTATATTCTTTAAGAGCTTTTTCAATATCATTTATGTCAGGATAATCTTCTTTTTTAACATTTACAGGCAGGGCTTTGAACGTATTAAAGATTATGGTGCCATCTGGTTTAAGCAGTTCTAAGAATCCTGGTCTTAAAACTTCAGTGGCTTCCATAACAACTAAAACATCAACTGAATTTGGAGCAGGTATGGGAGAATATACTTTCCCGCAGTTAAAAGTAGATATTACCGGGCCTCCAAGTTGAGCCATGCCATGTGTATCGCCTTTTACAATCTGAGTTTCTGCATACGGAGTCCTTAGAGCTACTTCAGAAAGGACTTTGCCAAAGAATAAATTACCCTGCCCTCCAATTCCTCTTATAGCAACACCTAACGACTCCGGGAGGGCGTCTCTGCTGACAGCTACTGTTTCTACGGGTTGGGATTCCGGCCATTCAGGTAGAACAGCTCTGGCTTTTTCCTTTTCCTTGGCATAAACAATTGCATCAAAAGGACAGCACTGCAAACATACGGGATTATTTGAACCGCAATTGGTGCATAGACTGGTGAAATGAGGCGTGTTGGTATCGTCCAGTTCTATGCCGGGACAGATATCACATAACTTGCAGTTTTCGCATTTTTCATAGTCAATCTCTAATCCTCTCATTAGCTTGTCATGCTCCACCTCATGAATGCATGGCCCTTCAAGAATTAGAGTAGAAAAAGTACCCTGTTCAGCTAACTCTAGAGATCGTTTCAACTCCTTTTCCACTTCGTTTAAGTCATACGCATCTACCACGACGGTTCTTCCCCCTTCTGCTTCAATGGCCTTTTTTAAGCTAAATCTGTGGGGCTGACCCTCTAAATTAACCTGAGAACTTGGTGCAGGCTGTCCACCGGTCATGGCTGTGATATAATTGTCCAAGATTATTTTTACTCCGGGGACATTCCTAAAGACCGCATTTCTGGTGGAATCCAATCCTGAATGGCATTCTGTTGAATCGCCAATTACACTGATAACCTTAGCCGCCATTTCAGGTCTGGACATAACAAATCCCTGTCTTATGGAATCGGAAGCGCCCATACACGAAACAGTATCAAGGGCATTAAAAAAATATAACAATGTGGAACATCCAATATCACCAAATGAGGCATATATTTTTCTTCGCCTTTTCAGTTTAGCAACAGATAATGCCAAAGCTTTATAAGGACAGCCCGGACAAATTGCGGGCGGCCGTAAAACTGGTTTTATACTAATCGTCCTCTTATTAGGTTTATACTGTATATCAATATGTTTGGATAAAAATTTCAAAACCGCTTCTGGCGTCCAGTCGGTTATGGTACTAAATTCATCCTTGCCTATCAGTTCAATATTTTGTAATCTTAGCTTTTCTTCTAAGAATTTGTCTCCATCTTCGATAACAAATAGTTTCCCGTTAATTCTTTGTGCAAACTTCTTTATTTTTTCTTTGGGAAGAGGATTCGTTATGGCCAGTGAAAGGATGGAAGGGTTTAGGTTTGCGGTTTTTAATGCTTCTCTCACGATTATTTCATTTTTCCCACAAACTATCATTCCCCAATCTGCAGTACCATTGGTTTCGCTTACCAAATCCGAAGATTCTGCCCACTTTTGAATTGCGGGAATCCTTTCCTGTGTGGCTTGATCATAATTTGTTCTTGCTATGCTTGGTAACAGCATCCATTCTTTCAAATTATCCGGGAGATCCTTTGGTGTGACGGTTCTGAGTTCTCTTGTTACAATCAAAGCTTCAGAGTGGGCCAGTATTCCGGAGGCTAATATTATGACGGGTGTTTTAAAGGTCTTACTTATATCAGCAGCCGCCCAGGCAATTTCATACATCTCCTGATGATTTCGAGGCTCTAAAACCGGAAGACGTGATGAAGCAAAAAAGTACCTTGAATCAATCACATGTTGCGTACTTGAGGGCACATAATCAGTCACAGCATAAATAACTAATGCTCCTGCGTTTGCTGTGAAAAAGGCTGTGGTTGAAATAGCATCAGCGGCCTGAAAGACCCCCGGTATTTTCATCGTAACCACAGCATCGTAACCCGCGGCTGCATGGCCCAAGGCAACTGAAACAGCAACCGCTTCATTCACGGACCAACCGACTTTAATCTTATCCTGAGCAAAAACCAACGCTCTATCAATAACTTCAGTGCTTGGAGTGCCGGGATAACCCGTAACAGCATGATAACCCGCATGGATCACCCCAAGAGCAAAAGCAGTATTACCCTGTAAAATAAATTTGCTGTTTGCAGGAGCATTTATTATTTCTTCAAATTTTACCATATATAGTCTATTGTTCCATTGCTCTATTGCTTCATTGTTCTATTGTTGCAATGTTCAATCGTTTGATTAATAAACAATTTGACAATGAAACAATTCCACTAAAAAACAGACAATTGAATACCAAGCATCAACATTTTGACTTCGCCGTTCCAGTTTGTTATCAAATCACTTCATCATTTTTCAACTTCTTGATTTCCTCACCGGTCAAACCTGCTTCTCTTAGGATTGCCTCGTTATGCTCGCCAAGCCTGGGTGCACATCTCAACATATTCCTTGTTTCAGATAAAAACTCTGTTTTAACAGGCGCCGGGAATAGCGCCACTTGCTTACCCGAAGGCAATTGAGTCTGTAGCATATTTTTTTTAATGAAATCAAGTTTTGCCACATCTTGGGTTGAGTTTACGGGAGCGACGGACAAATTTTGCGCCAAACAAAGCTCAATGAATTGAGCGGTAGTATACTGCTGCAGCCCTTTTCGAATATCAGCATAAATATTCTCTTTATCCGCTTTGCGACCTTGATTGGTTTCCCGCTCAGGTTTTGCGAGATGTTGAAACCCTTCTATTTGTGTCAGTTTCTGCCATTGCGAATCACTTCCAATCGCTAAATACACATACCCATCTTTGGTGGGATAGCAGTTAGACGGGATAAAACTCCGATGCTCATTACCGCTGCGTCTAAATAGTCTGGATTCATCATGAGTAAACTGCAACTGCGGCAGGGCTGTGATGAGCCAGGAGGCTGCACATTGCGCCATGGAGATGTGTATCTCTTTCCCATCTCCATCATGGCTACCCTGTTGTTCCAAAAGCGCCAGTAAAACTTGGGTAAATGCTTCATCCCCTGCTTTTAAGTCAATAATTGGAATGCCGCAAAGCATCGGATCCCGGTCTGGTTCTCCTGTAAGATACATATACCCCAAAAGCGCCTGCAGTGCGGGATCATAACCGGCTCTGTCCGGATAGTCCGGCCCAAGCGCAGAAATGCCACACCAGATTAAGTCAGGATTTGCTTCTTTCAAAGTCTCATAATCAATACCAAGTTGTTTATATCGTTTGGGTAAAGTGTTGCATAGAAATACATCAACTTTTAATTCTCTGATGAGCGTCTTTAATAACTCCTGCCCTTCCTTCTTTTTTAAATTCAAAGTTATGGCTTCTTTGCCAAGGTTCGGCGCAATATAATAAGCATGCAAATCATCAATTCCTGTATCTTCACCGATGTAGCGATTGGGATCGCCGGGTCTACCATTTCCTTTTCCGCCAGCCTGCTCAATCCGAATAACCCGCCAGCCCAATTGCACAAACCGTTGGGTGGCATAGGGAAGGGTTAAGGCTTGTTCAAGACTTAAGATTGTTTTAGGTTTGATTTTAGTCATATACGAATTACTGATGCTAATATACGAATTGATACTAATTATGCGAATTATTGATCAGCAATCACCATTCGCATATGGCACGACTATCACCAATTGGCATCCCATATTCGTATCATTAGTATGCATTCGTATATTAGCATCGTATTTCAGTTAAAAATAAATCGGCTCCTCATATTCTCCATATACATCCTTCAGCGCTTTGGTTATTTCTCCAACCGTAGTATACGCTCTTACCGCGTCAATTACAGCAGGCATCAGATTTAAGTTTTCCTGCGCATCTTTTTTGATCTTCTCCAGACATTTAATAACTTCCTGAGAATTCCGCTCATTTCTTATGCGGTTCAACCTGGCAATCTGTTTCCTGGCATTTTCTTCATTATAGGGATGAAATGCCACGGTTTTGACTTCCTCATCCTTGCGGTAGCAATTAACACCCACCTTGAGAGTTTTCCCTTCCTGAATTGCTTTTTCTCTCTCGTAAGCTTGCAGGGAAATGGCCTTTTGTACCTCGCCGGATGCTATCGCGCTTACAATTCCACCCTGCGCCTCGACCTTTTCCATTTGTTCCTTTATTTTCGCTTCCATCTGATTGGTCAGCGTCTCTACGTAATAAGATCCTCCCAAAGGGTCTACGGTGTCACAAATCCCCATTTCATGAATGAGTATCTGCATAGTCCGTAAGGAGATTTCGGCAGCTTTTTCCGTTGGGATAGTATAGGCCTCGTCATAGGAACAGAGAGCCATGGTTTGGGTACCAGAAAGGGCGCTGATCAGGGCATAATAGGCGCTTCTTACTATATTGTTTTCAGGCTGCTCTTTTGTGAGTCCGCCACCGCCGCCGCCGGCGATCATCCTCATCCAGCAAGACCTGTCATCCTGAGCGTGGTACTGTTCTTTGATAATTTTTGCCCACAGCCGCCTCGCTCCCCTGAATTTGGCAATCTGCTCAAAGAAATTTCCATGAATATCAAAATTGAAAGATAAACGGGAAGCAAAATCATCAATGCTTAAACCACGTTTCAAAGTTTCGTCAATATAGGCTTTTGCGATGCAAAATGCATAAGCCATCTCCTGCACTGGATTGGCTCCGGACTCACGGATGTGATAGCCGCAAACACTCACCGGGCTGTATTTTGGCACTTCTTTAGCGCAATATTCAATAATATCAACCACCAATTTGACCGATGGCTGCACCGGAAAAATCCAGGTTCCCCGACCTATGAACTCTTTTAAAATATCGTTTTGTGCGGTGCCTCTTAAGTTCTTCAGATCAAAGCCATATTTTTGCGCCATGGCAAAATACATGGCAACCAAAATGATGGCTGAGCCATTACAGGTCAAAGACACCGTTATTTCGTCTAGGTCAATCCCCTTAAAAACCTCCTCGAAATCAGCCAGTGTGTCAACCGACATGCCAACGCGGCCAACTTCCCCAGCCGCTCGTGGATCATCTGAATCTAAGCCGGTTTGAGTCGGCAAATCAAACGCTACATTTAACCCCGTCTGTCCATTTTTAATCAAATACAGAAACCGCTCATGGGTTTCAGTGGGCGTGCCAAAGCCAGCATATTGCCGAATCGTGAAAGGACGCTTGCGATACATCAAAGGATGTATTCCCCGGGTGAACGGGTACTGGCCCGGAAGGCCGATGTCCTCTGATGAACCGATCAAGTCTATATCGTCTTGTGTGTATAAGGGTTCGACCGCTATGCCGGACTCAAGGACGACTTTTGATCGGTCACTTGTATGAATATCTGCTGTTGTCTTATTCATTTCTTCAGCGCTCTTTGTAGTCAAATGAAATTGTGAACTGCCTTAATAACGAATTCATAACCCTAACTTTTGAATAATATGTTCTTTTATGATTTTTTCTCTTTCTATTATAAAATTATCAAAATCATCATCTTTCATAAACTTAAAGGCTCTAT
>JBHIAW010000116.1:0-9235 GCA_046758765.1 bacterium | reverse complement strand
AACGTTGGGCAGACTTCGAAAAGCTGTTTGGTGAGCGTGGCGCTTGTGGTGGTTGTTGGTGTATGTGGTGGAGGTTAGCTCGCCCCCAATTCGAACAACAGAAGGGTAAAGGAAACAAGCAAGCGATGCGCAATATAGTCGATTCAGGAGAAATTCCAGGTATCCTGGCTTATGCAAATGATCACGCCATTGCCTGGTGTTCGATTGCTCCTCGGAATCGCTTTCCTGTGCTACAACACTCACGGATTCTCAAGCCCATTGATGACAAACCCGTATGGTCGATTGTGTGTTTTTTTGTTGCAAAATCCTACCGTCGCAAAGGGGTGAGCGTTAAGCTATTGCGAGCGGCAATAGAATATGTGAAAGAGCAAGGAGGGACCATTGTTGAAGGGTATCCGGTGGAGCCCAGGAAATCTTCAATGCCTGACGTCTTCGCCTGGACAGGTCTAAGCTCGGCTTTTCTCAAAGCTGGGTTTGCTGAGTGTCTCCGGCGCTCAGAAACTCGACCGATCGTGAGATATGTTATTGCCACCGATGATAATCAAGGATAATCTCCTCATTCAGAACTGACCTAAAAAATCAACCCTAGACATTTCAGTTGCATACTTCCATTCCCAGTAAGCCTTTTCGATTCTCACACTACAACAAACAGGGTTCATTTCTATTGAGACCAGATCTTTGAGTCATCTTTAAGAAAAACTTACATAAACGTATTGAATTTGGTTGCTGAGTTTTATATATTGTTTTTTATTCAACGTAAAGATTAAGCATAAGACAAAATAATATAACTATAAACTATATAATAATGAGGAGGGTCTATACTATGTTAAAGAAAGTTCTCGAGGATGCGGTCAACAAACAGATAAACAATGAACTATATTCTGCTTATTTTTATCTTTCGATGTCCGCCTACTGTGATTCCATCAATTTTTCAGGCTCCGCGCATTGGCTGCGATTGCAATATGAGGAAGAGCTGTCGCATGCCATGCGATTATTCGACTATCTCAATAACCGCGGTGGCCGCGTGGTGCTGCAAGCAATTGATCAACCGCCAACGGATTTCAAATCGTTATTGGATGTTTTCGAAAATGTGCTGGCACACGAACAACAGGTGACCGATATGATTAACAAGCTTTACGAGCTCGCGGTCGCAGAAAATGACTACCCAACTCAGGTAGAACTGCAATGGTTCATCACAGAACAGGTTGAAGAAGAAAAATCAGCCAGCGAGATTGTAGAAAAATTGAAAATAATTGGAGACCGGGGCACAGCTTTGCTCATGTTAGACATCAATTTAGGCAAGCGAGGCACCGAGAGTTAACTAGTGATTGAACGAAAACTCGGCTTTTAATGTCATTGCGAGCGCTTCTCAGCGAAGCAATCTCCACTATTAAGCACTGCATGAGATTGCTTCCGCAAAAAACGCCTCGCAATGACAACTATATGAATTAATGGAGGAGGAATATTATGCAAGGCTTGATGATGGACTACCCCCTTACCATCGACCGTATTCTGGAACATGCTAACGTCATGTACCCACACAAACGAATTAGCACCGAGCTTCCCGACGGTTCCATGCACCGATACACCTACGCCAATTTGTACGAAAGGGTTAAGCGTCTGGCAAATGTGCTCGGAAAATTAGGGGTTCAGCCAGGCGACAGAGTGGGTACCTTCGCCTGGAATAATTATCAACATCTGGAATTATATTATGCTATTCCATGCAGCGGTGCCGTCTGCCATACTCTAAATATTCGTTTGTTTCCCGAACAACTCGCGTATGTGGTAAATCACGCCGAAGACAAAGTTGTGTTTATCGATGCCACTTTACTGCAACTGTTTGAGCGGGTGGCTGATCAGATTGAGTGCGTCCAGCATTATGTGCTGTTCAATGGCGAGAAGGGGATAGCAACAAAACTGACCAATGTATTCTTTTATGAAGACCTGATGGCTCAAGCATCCCACGACTACACCTGGCCTGTTACCGATGAAAACATGGCCATGGGGCTGTGCTATACCAGTGGTACGACTGGCAATCCCAAGGGCGTGCTCTACAGTCATCGTTCCATGTACTTGCACACGATCGGTACGATGCAAGGAAATGCCATGGCTTTGACAGAACAGGATGTAGTGCTGCCTGTCGTACCCATGTTTCATGCCATGGCCTGGGGCTTACCTTATTCTTCTTTGTTTGCTGGCGCTGAATTGATATTGCCCGGACCCCATCTTAATCCCGCAGCGTTGGCCGAGATGATCGAGGAAGAAAAAGTTTCTGTGCCAGCAGGAGTTCCAACCCTCTGGACCGGATTGTACCAAGAACTCAAAGCCAACCCGCGTGATGTATCCCACATCCGTGCTTTGGTGGTTGGCGGGGCAGCTATGCCGCGTGCCCTGATCGAAGCCTTCGAAAAAGAATTGGGAGTCAATGTGGCGCATGCTTGGGGCATGACCGAAACCTCACCCTTAGGCACCGTTGCAAAATTACAAAGTCACCATCTCGACCTGTCTGATGATGAAAAGTGGGATGTAAAGGCAAAACAGGGCTACGCCGTGGCTGGTGTTGAAATGCGAATTGTAAATGATGCTGGAGAGATATTGCCCTGGGATGGTGTCACCATGGGCGAACTACAAGTTCGAGGTCCATGGGTTGCCAAAAGCTATTATAAGATTAAGCCCACTCCAGAACATTTTACAAAAGACGGCTGGTTTCGTACCGGCGATGTGGCGACCATTAGTGAAGACGGCTACATGAATATCACCGACCGCACCAAAGATTTGGTTAAGAGCGGTGGAGAATGGATCTCTAGTGTCGCTCTTGAAAATGCATTGATGGCGCACCCTAAGGTGTTAGAAGCCGCGGTGATTTCTATCCCTGACCAGAAGTGGGACGAACGCCCCATGGCAGTGGTCGTGCTGACCTCGGATGCCGGCAAGGTTTCGGCTGAAGAATTGAAAGAACATTTAGCCACAAAGTTCGCCAAATTTTGGTTGCCGGATAAATTTGCCTTTGTTGAGGAAATCCCAAAGACCAGCGTGGGTAAGTTTGACAAAAAGCAGCTTCGACAACTTCATGGTGAAGGTAAGCTAGTCTGTTGAGAGTTGAATCTTCGTTTATTTTGCAACAAATTTTGTGCCAACCTAATCACAGTTTTACCACGCCGAGTCATTAAGTCATTCAAGTCATTTGCCTTCGGCGTCATTATTGAGAGGTGCGAAATTAATTTTTCAATTTGCATTTTTCATTTTGCAATTTGCAATTGCGGCTCCGCCGCGCTGGGTTAATACAAAGCCTATTCAGACAGCTAATACACATATCACTTAAATTGAAAATGATGTTGACCAGAATCAAAGAATTAGAAAAAATAGCTCGGCAATTAGAACCGGATGCGGAAAAGCGTGAAGAACTTTTTAATAAAGTCAAAATATACACAGATGCGTTTCTGGACAAGATTTACCATACCCCAACTTATGTGGCCACAGAGGATAAGGGGATTGGGTTGTATGATTCGCCAATTGCAGACGAGCCTATTGATATTGACGAAGCATTGAATTTATTAAGATTTAATGTGGATAGACCCGGACTCAATCCGGCCTCTGGGGGACATTTAGCCTACATTCCCGGAGGTGGGATTGTTTATTCAGCATTCGGGGATTTTCTGGCCGATGTGACCAATCGCTATGCCGGGGTATTCTTTGCCGGCCCCGGTGCTGTGCGTATGGAAAATATGCTGCTTAATTGGATGGCAAAGATTGTTGGCTACCCCGAACAGGCCGCGGGTAATTTAACCTCTGGCGGCAGTGTAGCAAATTTGATTGGCATCGTTACCGCCAGAGATGCCCACAACTTGAAAGCTAACGTTTTTGAAAAGTCGGTGGTGTATCTATCTAAGCAAGTGCATCATTCTGTGGAAAAGGCCCTGCGCATTGCTGGGCTCAGAGAATGCGTTATGCGCTACATATCTTTAGATGAAAAATATCGCATGCGCCCCGAAGCAGTCGAACAAACCATTGTAAAGGATAAACAATCCGGTTTAAATCCTTGGCTGATCATTGTTTCGGCTGGTACCACCGATACCGGAGCCGTAGACCCTCTTATGGAAATTGGAGAGATTGCTAAACACCATCAGCTTTGGTATCATGTGGATGGTGCCTATGGAGCCTTTTTTGTACTGTGTAAGGAAGGCAAGAAAATTTTAAAAGGCATGGAAACCTCTGATTCGATTGTCATGGATCCGCACAAGGGTTTGTTTTTACCTTACGGCTCCGGCGCAGTTTTGGTGAAAGATCGACAAAATCTGCTTGATGCCCATTTTTATATGCCAAATTATCTGCAAGATACCTTCAGTTCGAGAGACGAACTCTCCCCAGCCGACCTTTCGCCAGAACTCACCAAACCTTTTCGCGGCTTGCGGCTCTGGCTGCCATTGAAGCTCTTAGGCTTGGCACCCTTCCGTGCGGCCTTAGAAGAAAAAATCTTGTTAGCGCGTTATTTCTACGAAAAGATTCAAGAACTCAACGGCTTTGAGGTAGGCCCTTATCCAGAGCTATCAGTGGTTACTTTCAGATATGTTCCGAAACATGGGGATGCGAATGAATTCAATAAAAGTCTGGTGCAAGAAATTCAAAAGGACGGACGGGTATTTTTGTCTTCCACCATGCTGGATCGGAAATTCACGCTGCGATTAGCCGTTTTGGCATTTCGAACGCATTTGCAAACCATTGAGCTAACTCTTGAAATATTAAAGGAAAGAGCTAAACATTTGGAGGAGATTTGTTAGAGGTATAGAATGCCTTCGTTTACTATACAGGTACCTAATCTGCAAGATGTTGGACCTTTAGTCGAAATTCGGTTTGCAGTGGCAGCCGTATTCGAAGAAAATTTGAAGAAAAACAACCAGCCTGTGCCACAACCGACTCATTAAGTTTCTGAATTCTATAGAGGACGGGTGCAGAAAGTTCAAAAGAACGGACGGGTATTTTTATCTTCCACCTTGCTGGTTAGGACATTTACGCTTTGGTTAGCTGTGCTTGCTTTTCTAACCCATTTGCGAACCAGTAAGAGTATTTCAAACGGCGAAAATCAAACAACAAGCTCAATCGGGAAGGACGCGTTTTGACACTCAGATTTCTGTCGTTCATATTTATTCTGCTCTTCACGCTCATCTCAAATTCGGCTTCTGCTCAACCACAAACCGGAAAGATCGCGGGACTTGTTGTTGATCCACAAGGCAAGCCCATCTCGGACGTACACGTCACATTGACCACTACAAATCTTGCTGATGTTACAGATGCAAATGGATACTTTTCAATCAAAAATGTTGCACCGGGTACTTACACATTAAAATTTGACCACATTAGTTTTCAGACACAGATTGTTGAAAATATCAAAGTTCAAGCCCGTGAGGTCATCAACTTAGATACGATCACTCTCGAGTACCGAATTTTGGATGTCGATGGAATCATTGTTACGGCTACCCGTAATAGGCGTAGTATCTACGATGTTTCCAATCCGATCAATTTAGTATCTGAAAGTACAATCAAAGAACGCAATGCCAAAACCTCAGCCGAAGCATTGCGAGAGGAGAGCGGGATTTTTGTACAAAAAACCAATCACGGCGGCGGCTCGGCGATTATTCGTGGATTGAGCTCCAATCAAATCCTGATTTTAGTTGATGGCATTCGACTCAATAATTCCACATACCGTCTGGGTAATCATCAATATTTGACGACGGTTGACAATCAGATGGTGCGTCAAATTGAAGTTGTACGTGGACCAACGTCCGTGCTGTACGGGAGTGATGCGCTCGGCGGTACAATCAACCTCATCACCAAAAAACCAAGTCTCCAAAGTCCAACTCTTGATTTGAATTATAAAGTTCTGGGCCGGTATGCTTCTGCAGATAAGGAAAAGACTGTAAGAACCGAAGTGACGTTGCATCATCATAAACTTGCACTTCAAACAGGATTTAGCTTTAAGGATTATAAAGACTTACAACGGGGCAAAAACAGTGATCATCCCCAGCTTGAAAAATCGACAAATGGCTTGTTGCAAAGTCCGACCGGGTACACGGCGTTCGATTTGGATTCTAAATTGGTTTACGGTTTAACACCTTCTCAAACGCTGACTTTCGCCTATCAGCTTTCCAAACAAAAAGATGTGCCCCGTTACGATAAATATGAAAACAATGACTTTGCCCGCTGGCTCTTTCAACCCCAGAACCGAAATTTAGTGTATCTTTTTTACGAGAATAATTCACAAGCCCAGTATGTGAATTTCTGGCGGGCTTCACTGTCCTTTCATCGGCAGGAAGAAGGGCGCGAAATACAAAAGAGGGCCACCTCACCGCTAACTAAAGAAAAAGATGATGTGCGAACCTTCGGACACAACAGCACGAAAAATGAACCTATTGGCGGTATCCCTCCAACGTTCGGGTTAATCGGCATAAAGTGGAGTGCAGATAGTTACTATTTTGATATTTACACGCGCTTCGCTACCGAACAGGGGCGTCTTTCGGCTGATGATCGAGATGATCCACGAATTCCTGAGGGCGGTACGCCGGGATGGCAAACGTACAATTTTCGCGCAGGATTGAACTTGAAGAATCTTGGTGACTTGCAATTTGCGGTAGAAAACATATTCGACTACAACTATCGTGAGCACGGATCTGGCGTCAACGGTCCAGGCCGAAATTTAATTTTGAGCTTAGAATTGAAAAGATGAAATTAATTTATGCTTACTTTTTTCTTTTGGACTGAATCCTTGTGTAAAGAAAATAAACCGAGTACAGGGCCAGCATTACCCAGAAAATAGACGAAGGGGTTCTGCCGTTTAACCACATTATCCAAGGATGAGCAATCGACAGAGGCACACCCAGAATGGCAATCGGCGTGAACCTGTAAAGCAATCCAACAAGAATGACAGCCGAGGGCAAAAATCCCCAAAATCCCCAGATTTTCGACAAATCAAAGGCTATGGTTAACAAAATTACCAAGCAAAAAGCATAAAACAACCGGATGAAATTGTCACTTCTGCGATGGTTTTCTTCAGAAGTGACTCTTCTCTTTTCAAATAAATCGGATATGTTCTTTCGTTTTGATAGTTGTGTCATGTCAACCAATAATAAAACTTCTCCACCCTTTTAGATTAGCCAACCACATCACAGCAGAGAATAACTTGTCGTTTTTCCGAAAGAAGTCAAGCTGCCTGCGTGTTCGTAGAGAATATTTGAGCACGGGACCCAAAATGGCCTTAGCTCTGTTTTCATATTCGATTAACGGCCGACCTTTGGCGATGGTTTCACCAAGCCATTTACCAGCCATCATAGCCAATCCGGTACCGCCGCCATTTGTTGGGAATACCATACCCGCTGCGTCACCCACCAAAGCCACGTGTTCATGAACCAGCTTCTTTTTCAACCCGCTGAGGGGGACAGCGCCACCGCTTGTTTGCTTAATGGTAAAGTCTCCATTTTGCTGAATTTCTTGAAGCACTTGATTTAGCAAAGCCCGAACATTTTTGGGTCCTCGCACTCCTAAGCCAATGTTTGCTTCGCCTACTTTATTCTTGGGAAATAACCAAAAATAACCCCCTGGAAATCTTGGTTCGAACCATAGCTCTATTATGGCTTCATAAAAATCTCCTTCAGCAATAACAAAAGCACATAGAATGATATCTCGATTTGGTTCGAACACAGGAAATGAGCTGGAAACCAGAGAATAAACCCCATCGGCTCCTACAACGATGTCTGCGGTAAACACTTCATTAGCCGTTGCCACTCTGTTTCCTTGAATGCGCTTTACACGACTTGCCAGCCGGTATTCGGCGCCATTCTCTACTGCCAGTTTAAAAAAATGTTGGTCCAATTTATCGCGATAAAACATTTGGCCTTTCAAATTGGCTAGGTAGGATTTCCCAGAGGGCGCTTTGATCTTAATTCCTTCAATCCGACCGGCATACACTTCTTCGGGTAAATCAAAAAGCTCAGGGCAGTCAGCATCGGGAAAAATGGTCAATAGCTCAGCATAGGTTGGAATAGCTTCCCCGCACTGCATGGGAATACCCACTTGCTTCTTACCTTCCAGAAGTAAAACCCGCTTGCCTGTGCGATTCGGATTGATATACATAGCGGTGCAAGAACCCGCAGGACCAGCACCGACTATGATGACATCGTAGTGATTCGGGTTTGACATTTGACGTTCTCATCGAATTAATGTTAAATCGAAATCAGACCCTGAGTTCGAATCCATTTCGTCGTATTATTTTCCTCTAAATGACAGCAAAAACGCTCAATTTAGGCCACACTTCCTTGTCCATTCTTATTGGCATCGAGTTTATGCGCCTAGAAAACAGGGCCCAGACCTGAAACTGCCACCGAAGACCATATTTTACTAAGTTTTTGTATCAGCTTAATTCATCTTGTCTAAAACTTTGTGGCCTTGTGGTTAGTAGTTAAACAATAAAATCCTTTTCTCCAATCAGAGCATACATCGCTTCGACTTTACCACCCATTTTCTTAATCAGATTGACCGCCTCATCAGTACGTTTAGCACTTATTTTCTTTAATGCCTCAGATGAGTACTTACCAAACATGAAAAACGTGGACATAATAAACCCTGCTTTCCGATGTTAAAAGGTACACATATTCTTGGTAACTTCAACTACTTCAAGAGTAATTACTTATTGAATCAAAAATCACTTTAATACTCTTGAGGTAGGTCAAGTCACCAATTATCTGGTCAGCCAGCGCATAGCCCAAGAAATCTGTCTCAGAATCACTTCGTAGATTTGCAAAAGGCAGCACGGCAAGAGAATGCAGCTTAGGCTCTTCGTTCAAAATGGAATAGACCACCGCCTGCGCTACTTGAACGAAACGCTGCTTTTCCTCTGGGTCGCGGGTTAAGTCCGGCGGCAGAAACTTGAGAGCGACTGGGCGTTTGAGTTTAGTGTCCTCGGCTTTGTAAACGACGCCCATGCCGCCTTCGCCGAGCTTTTCGAGGATTTTGTAGTGGCAAATCGTCTTTCCTATCATGAGAACTTCCTCTAATTAGCAGCCCTAAGTCCAGTACGTCCAATACTATGACTAAAGCCGTAATTTATTGACTAAAGACGAGACTCTTAACTCTAATACACAACTTCATGTGAAGCGCGGACGCTTCCATCAGATTGAACCTATTGCTAGGTTGACAATTTCCGATTCTAACCCTAACATTTATTCTTTAGTGAGTTTCCAGGATT
>JBHIAW010000115.1:0-9252 GCA_046758765.1 bacterium | reverse complement strand
GCCGTTCGAGTTGAGTGTCTTCGGCTTTGTACACCACGCCCATGCCGCCTTCGCCGAGCTTTTCGAGAATTTTATAGTGTGAGATGGTTCTGCCGATCATTCTTACTCATTCCATGTAAGTTGTCTTCCAGTTTAAGGAAACTAAAATGGTCTAATCACCATTTCGATTACATCCCCTGGTGATACATCGAACTCCTCGCTTATCGGGTTGAGATTGCTTCCAACCGGATCAGCCAGTAACCGTACTGGGGCAGCGCCGGTAACCACATCATCTGGTATGGCAAAAACGCGTGTAGATAGGCCCGGAACCAAACCGAGTCTAATCTGCTCGGAGCGTTTTAAAACGTAAATTGTCATACTCATTACGTTCTGGTTGTCAACCTTTACCTTGGTTTTAGCTGTGTCATACTCTCTGGTTTTTCGACTCGCAGAGGTGCAGGAGCCAAAGAGGAGCACCACAACAAAAACAACAGTCAGAATGCGCATGGGCTTTCTCCTTTTTGTCAAATGCCACAATTTCCTCATAAGCGGTAAATTCGGCTGAATTCAAACTAGTATATGGTTTCCGAAACAACCGGGCAATATAATGATAATCCCTCGTGTTTTTTTGAGAGCCCACTCCTTTTCCAATATTCTATCACACCATTTTAACGCAGGATGAGGACTTTTCTGCTCTGCGCAAAGTCTCCGGCTTTGAGGCGATAGAAGTAGAATCCGCTCGGTAAGGAGGCCAGTTTAAAGGGAATCTCATAGCGACCTCCCTCCTGCCAGCCGTCGACAAGCGTCGCAACCACCTGCCCGCGAACGTTATAGACTTTCAGTGAGACTCTGCTTCTTGCGGGGAGGTCGTAACGAATCATTGTATAACGATGCGCATTGTTCACTTGAATCGGGTTCGGATAGTTTTGGTAAAGTACAAATTCATCAGGAATGGCATAGGTACTATCCTCAACAGGTGTTGCCAGTAAGAGCCGGATTTTGAGTTTCGGACGCAGCGACATTTCCTCGTATTCGGAGGCATAAAAGACCTTGGTGCCGTTTTGATGGCTTGGCGCTGGCTCCCGCAAGATGATGCCGAAGTTGCTGTCTGGCCGAGCAATCCAGTGCTTGACAATCTGGGTGATGTCCCACGAGTACTCGGCGCCAGGGTTCGCACCCACAGTGACCGCCTCGGCAAACGATTGCACAAAGTCGCCACCGGGAGCGCGCCAGGTCACAGTCGGGTGCGATGCGCTGTTCCACGTCACTTCTCCGGTCTGCGCCTGCCTGCCGTCGATGCCAACATTTGCTGTGCCTTCATTCCAATCACGCAAAAGACGATAGGCCGCGAGTTGCTTGTCAGCCTCGCCGTTGCGGGTATCGGCTAAGGCCAGTACTAGGTCCGCCTGAGCGATGTCTGCAGGATCGTTCAAATCGGTACTCGAAAGATCAAAGCGAACCAACATCGATTTATCGTCGAGGTTATTTGCTCCATCAAATCTGCCAGCTTCAAACAGCGGATTCCCACCCATGTTATGGTTTGGGAAATACTCCGCGATATGAGCATCGCTGGCGCCTTCGTAACCGGCGAGCCCATGTTGAAGAACAATTGTTTGTGTTGCCTCGCAAGCATAGGTTTTAGTAACTGGCGCCATCACGTTCTTTTGACTGCTTTGGTCGGCGATATTAGAGACCTCGATGCTATAGCTCTGATTCACGACATGAGGCGTGGTCCGCAATGCCACGGATTTCTCATCAGGAAATGCATTGACAGCTAAAACCATGACACCATTTGAGATTCGGTAATTCACCTTGTTGGTTGCGCTGTTTTCTCTGTTGTCCAGCAGCACTCTTTCCGTGAATCGAACAATGACGCTATCGGGACTCGCACAGAAAACCGAGTCAACAGCCGGCGGGACGGTGTCAAGCCCGCGAGTGACCAAGATGGTCGAAGGCGTCCCGTCATCCCGAATTCTAACCAGACATGATTTACTTTGCGCATCATAGGCCCAAACATCGCGCAAGCCGTTCGACAAAGAATCCACGGTTGTTTCTCTAATGAGAGAAAAGTTGACGCGTACTTGTGTGGGTTTTTCCTCAAGTAAATGAAACGCGGCCTGATAGTCGCGCTCAATCGGAACAAATGGACCCATGCGGCCTTCAATAGTCAAGCTCAGGGATGTGCCATCATCTGAAAAGCTGAGCCAGGTCGTGGAATGGTTGCCGTTTTCGTAATCGTAAGTGATGCCGTCGTCTTCGTAAAGCACAAATTCACTCGCGCCTTCAGGATAACATTCTAAGTGCAAAACATCCTGAGGTAAAGCCGGAACGCCGACAAATTGAGCGGCCGGTGCCATCGGAATAACCGCGCCGGCTTTGACGAAGATCGGGATATCCTCAAGGGTGACCGGTACCGTAATCGTATTCGGACCGGTATAAAAATCTTCGCCATGGAAATCAATCCATTTGCCTTCAGGCAGATAGATGCTCGCAGTTCGGGCATTGGCGCTAACAACCGGACGCACGAGCAGCTCATCGCCGAACAACCACTCGGAAGTCAGATTGGTCACTCGAATATCATCGGGGTAATCGAAGATGAGCGGCCGCACGATTGGCACACCGGTTTGATGATTTTCCCAGGCACCAGAGTAGATATAAGGCAACAATCTATAACGCATTTCGATATAACGCCTGGTGATGCGCTCGGCATCCGGCCCATAATTCCAGGGCTCGCGCTCTTCGTTAAAAACGCCATGCACGCGGTAAACCGGAACAAAGGCCCCGAATTGCATCCACCTGATGTAGTTTTCTGGCCTGGGTGTGCCGTTGAACCCACCGATGTCCATGCCCCACCAGGTCGATCCAAGATTGATACTGCTGAGCATGAACAATCGCTGGCTGGCCATCGACGCAAAGCCCGTGGCAATGTCCCCCGACCAGTGGCAGTAGGCGTATCGCTGAGCCCCGAGATAAAAATTGCGATTTATCGACCAGATACGCTGATTGTTGTAACTTCTTTGCCCTTCGTAGTTGGCGCGTTGCATCTGCATGAACATCATGTTACCGCCATATTCGTCAGCCTCGTCATTCCAATAGCCGATGATGCCTTTGTTGAAAGCGTCGCCTTGATTGATGAAAGTCTCCCAATACCATTTTCTGGTTTCGGGCTTGTGAAAATCGAGCCGCCATACTTGTTTGTTGGAAAAATAATCCGTGACCATATCAAAAAACAGCCCGTTGCTCTGCACTTCCTGGCCCTGCTGTGTGTTCACATGCACGCGAGGTTTTCTGATACCAAAGAGCTTCAAGCCCAATGAATCGAGCGTCATTTTGAGGGCACCGCTCGGTCCATCCGGAAACTTAGGACCCCAGCGAAACTCGCCATAATTATCGCTGCCCCAGTCCATCCAGTCGAAGTCCAGAACATAGGCATCGATCGGAATTTTTT
This sequence comes from bacterium, assembly GCA_046758765.1. Lineage (GTDB taxonomy): Bacteria > Zhuqueibacterota > Zhuqueibacteria > Oceanimicrobiales > Oceanimicrobiaceae > JBHIAW01. Next base: position 5,825 of record JBHIAW010000115.1, on the reverse strand, counting down.
TCTCGCGATAGGTTCTCACATCCTCCAAAAGCTCATCTTGATCCATCCCCCACTCGGTATTCAGAAATCCGTAGGCAAATTTGGGAAAGAGCGGGGCGCGACCGGAGACAGCCACCATACCTGAAAAGATCTCACGAGGCGTACCTGCAATGACGTAAAGCTCGATGTCACGCTTTCCGCCGTCATCTCTTAGAAAATCCATCATGCCGTTATTGATTGTCACTTGGCCGCCATGTGTGTCCATCAGCAACCCATATCCGTCCGTGGTCCACAGAAACGGCGCGCCTCCCTGTCCTTGTCGGCCCGCCTCGATACGTCCACCGTTGTTTCGAGTCAAACTTCCAAATTGAGCATTGTGAATACCGTAGAAGTTACTTCCTGCGACATTAAGCTTGATTCCGCGCGAAAAGAATCCCTCATCAGTTCGTTCGCGTACAAGTTCCCTGCTGTCTGCTCCGAGAACGCGAAACCGTAAAGGCGAGCGCGAAATTTCTACGGTGAGTTTATTGGTTTGAATCACAATAGGATTACCAGTGGTATCGAACGACGCCAGAATGACAGACCAATCGGTATTCCCGATGACTAAGGTATCAGGATCTTCAACCCCCTGTGGCAGATAATTAGCCTTGATGACATTTGGCAGGCAAACCTGGAACACCACAACCTCAGAGCCGGCATGCAGTGAGAGCTTATTATCAGTCAGTTCAATGGCCGTGACCTCCCCAATGCCTGTTTGTGAAACCGCAGTTTTTGTCAGCGCCAGGACAATCAAAAAGTAATGAATAGCATTCTTCGTCATCCGGTGCCTTCCGTTGTTTGTGCAACTGATATTTTTCTCACTGAGCCGTCATTTGTCGTTAGTTCCAACAAAGATTATTTGGCCGTAATCTCATAAACCTGAATCCGGTCATCATTCTTGGCAAAAATAATTACCTCTTGTTTGTTACGATAGCTGAGTGAAACCATATCTCGCACCTGGCCACTCAATGATAGTCCACTGTTCCGCATCGGCACCGAGGTAAACCCCGCTGGATGAGAACTATCCAAGGATGTATGCCCTGCCGTATCGGAGCTATCCAACGGCGTAGAGCCGCCTGTGCCATTTCCAGTTAACAGAGTGCCGTAGCTTGCGTCATACCTCCCGACTTGCGGATTAACGCCATGGAAATTCCCTGCCAGGAGCAGATCTATCGAGCCGTCAGCATCGAAATCTTTGGCCAGGATAGCATAGACTGGGGAGAACTGCGCCTCAGTGGGGAGCGGCTGCGTCAGGAATGTTCCGTCCTCATTTCCGTAGAACACCGTGGTAGCAAATGTATAGGCTCTCTTTACCACGGCTCCATTCAACTGTGCTTCGGTAAATATGTCTGTTACCTGCTTTCCAGCATAATCGGCATGGCTGGGAAATTTCTGCTTTAGATAGGGCAGTTGTCTCACCAAATCCGGCCTCAGCGCCATGGGATAACTTTTCCCCAGCTTGTAATAGCATAGTACCTGCTCTATCAATCCGTTCCTGTCAAAATCAGATATGTAAATAGTCACCGGTTCCGACTGAGATGCCTGGATTTTGGAATTCTCCCCCCAATTGCCGGCCACCAGATCCACATACCCGTCTTCATTTAGATCAGCAGCCAAAACACAATTCCACCATCCGTTGGTTTTTTCCAATCCAACCTGGTCAGTAACGTTCACCAGGCGGCTACCAGTGTTTTGAAACAGGGCTACCGGCATCCATTCACCAACTACCACCAGATCTGGGTCTCCATCTTTATCATAATCAGTCCACTGAGCGTCGGTCACCATCCCCGCATTTTTCAAATCGGGAGCATATTCCTCGGTGACTATAGAAAAATTCCCCTTGCCGTCATTTTCCAGCAGGTAGCTGGTGGGAGTCAGGCCATATTTCCAGGGGATACTGCGGCTGCCCACAAATAAATCCGCATCGCCATCGCCGTCAAAATCTGCTGGCGCGACACAGGAGCCGCTGGCATAAAACTTAGGCAGCGCATCGAAAGATTGTGTGAAATCTCCTCTGCCATTGTTGAGATACAGGCGATCAAGGAGAGCAGGCGCTCGCGCAGAATATTCATTGCCGCCACTGACGACGTAAAGGTCTAGATCGCCGTCTCCGTCCGCATCGAAGAAGGTTACTCCAACATCTTCAGAGATTTTTGCCTTTTGGAACACCTGCTCATTAGCACTCCTGAACGTTCCGGATGCGGTCTGAATCAGCAATTTCCCGGCGGAACCTTTAGCCCCTCCGATGTATAAGTCTTCCAGCCCGTCGCCATTCACATCCCCTTTGGCTATTTTGGGCCCCTCGGCAGACAATTGGTGCGGGATAAACGGCTCTCTTTGAAAATCATTAAATTTGTTTTCAACGTGCCGGTATTGCAGCGGAAACGTCTCGGTGATATCCCGGAAGACGGGATCCGTCTTATGCGTGGAGCGTAGAGCGTGGAGAGTGGAGAGTGGAGCGGCATCCCGTTGATATAGGGTTATCATCTGATCTGGGGCGACATTTGACATGATTCCCCTGGTTCCATCCGGCCAATCGACGATTAGCGTGTCTACCAGGTCATACGCTCCCAATCCGAAAGTGAGGACATAATCAACGGAGGACTGAAACCCTCTCATTGGTATTTGCTCCAGAACAAACATCTGGCGGTCGGCGCATTTAAGCGTCACCTTCGAGCCGACGGCAAACGGATTCATCCCCTCGCCAATCAGTTTCACTTTTAAATAATGATGGTCGGTCAGAGAATCGGCTTCGTTTCGAAATACAAAAGCCGATTGGTTAACATTATTAATGACAAGATCATTGTCCCCGTCTCCGTCAAGATCTCCGTAAGCGACGCCATTCGAAAAGCTGGTCGTATCCAATCCCCATGCCTCTGCCTGGTTGGAGAACGTTAGATTTCCATTATTGCGAAAAGCATAATTGGGAAGCTTCGTGGAGGGGATTTTTCGTATGAGTTCGGGAAAATCGATGCGGTCGCCACGCAAAATCTTCTGGATATTTTCTTTCTGCATCAGATATGTCATATAGTCCTGATCCGTCACATCCCGAAACATTCCGTTTGAGACGAAGATATCCTTTAACCCGTCGTTGTTTAAGTCCAAAATGATCGCTCCCCAGCTCCAATCGGTCTCCGCCACCCCGGCCAGCCGTGCAATTTCACTGAATGACATCTGATGTTGAGGATCAAATCCTCTGTTTAACTGGAGCGCATTCTGGGGCAACTGATGGTAATAGCCCCATTCGAGTTTCTTCTTATAGAAGTCAAAGGACTCGAAGGTGAACGTGGTTTTCAACCGGTAATCATCTTCCGGAAGCATGTCGGTCGCATAAATATCCATAAACCCATCATTATTGAGATCGGCAATATCTCCGCCCATGGAAGAGAGGCTGATGTGTCGAATCATTTGTTCCAGTTTTTCTGTGAAGGTGCCATCGTGATTGTTGATATAGAGATAGTCCCGCTCAAAAAAATCATTGGCCACATAAATATCCAGCCATTGGTCATTGTTGATATCGGAGACCGCCACTCCCAATCCAAATCCAATAACGGTCCCATAGATACCGGCCTCCTCGCTAACATCCACGAATCGTCCATTATCATTTCGATATAATCGGTCGCCGCCGTAGGCATCCCGTTCATGCCGCAAATTATTTGATAGATCAAAAGTGCTCAAGGGCCTGAAGGCGTTATTTAGTAGGTACAGGTCTAAATCACCATCTCTGTCATAATCGAAGAAGGCCGCATGAGTGGAAAACCCCTGATTATCGATTCCGTATTCCGCGGCAGCTTCCGTGAAGGTGGGAACGCCATTTTCCCGATTCCCCTGATTGACAAAGAGTTCATTGGCGCGGTTATCACCTTCAATGTTTCCGGAGCTGCAAACATAAATATCCAGCCGCTGATCGCCGTTGATGTCAACCATGCAGACTCCGGTAGCCCATTTATGGGTTCCGGCCACGCCGGCTTGCTTCGTCACATCCCGAAACCGAAAATCACCTTGATTAAGAAACAACTTATTGGACAACTGATTAGCGACCAGGTACACATCCGGCAGTCCATCATTGTTGACATCCCCGATAGCCAGGCCGCCGCCGTTATAATAATTGCGATACTTAAAAACGTTAAAATCCGTTTCATCCACCAACGTGTTTTCAAATTTCAGATGGGTGTAATCATTGGGGAGCAAGGTAAACAGACGATTCACCGGGATGGTTCGAGGTTTCTCACTGCAGGATAACAGCAGAAGGAGACATATTCCACAAAAGTATGAGATTACTTTCACACTGTTCATAGGGGGAAAAGAATGGTTCTATGTCAAATTCTATGGGCAAACGATTCATTATCTTTTGCCGCTTTTGTCTAAAATTCCGAATCACAAGCACAAAAAAACAAATAAATCTCAAATCACAAAAACCAATGACTCAAACAGCCTTCCATGGTTATTTTGATTTCTCCGCCATTGAGGATAGAATCTTCTTCAATTCATCATAAAGTTATCAATCCAAATATAGAAATTATTCCACAGGTATAACTATTCAGGTGTCATTCCGTTAGGAAACTTCCCTCCATAACCACAGAGCTGCAAGCTTGCAAATTAGTGCTCGTACAAGGGAAGATGCCTAAGGCATGACAGTAAGGGCTGAATAGTTACCCACAGAGTAAATTTATTTGTGATTTGTTTCTTATCATTTGGAATTTGTCCCCCCGCAAATTCACAGAGAACCGATACAAAACAAGTAAGCGGCCCCGACCGGTCGGAGCCGCTCACATATAATTAATGACGGCAAATAGAAAAACTCACTCTTCCCAACAGGTATCAATATCCCGGATTCTGTTGCAGGTTCGGATTTGTATCCAGTTGAATCTGTGGGATAGGAAAGAGATTTCTATGCGGGCCGTCGCTGGGTGGTTTTAATGACCAGGCGTCAAGAAAGCGCCCATGTCTGACCAGATCTGTGCGACGGTGTTCCTCCCATAACAGCTCACGGCCGCGCTCATCCAGGATGGCATCGAGGTCTATACTTGCAAGAGGCTCATCCGGGTCAAAACTGCGCGCTCGAACCTGGTTAACCAGGGCCAGGGCTTCCGCGCTGTTGCCCAGCCTGAATAAGGCTTCCGCCTTTGCGAGCAGGACGTGGGCGTAACGGAAAATGGCAAAGTCATTACCGGCATTCGGTCCGCTCTGATTGGGATCAAGCGGCCACTTGAGTATACGGACACCATTTCCTTCAGTGGCACCGATTAGGGGGGTATCCACAGTAAACACTAGTGGGTTACCCTGACGATCGAAAGCCGGCTGGCCTGCGTCCGGGCCGGCTAATACAACCTGTGGTCCCACCAGCAAAATGTCGCGACGGGCATCATCCGGGTCGTATTTGTTATAGAAGTCGGCCACAACGGAGAAGCCATTCCACGGGGTGTTGGGGATCTGATTGTAATGCAAGGTCGCTTGCTGGCGAAAAAATCCGACCCCGTCTTCTGGCAGATTGGGGACCACGAAGATATTCTCGGTGTTTGCTGGTCCCTCGTTCTCCAGTGCGAAAACATCCTTAAAAGTGGGCATCAGACTATACTGACCGGAATTAATCACCGCATCACACGCTTGCACGCATTCGTTCCACCTTGCTGTTCCCGTATAAACCTCGGCATTCAGGTATAAGGTGGCCAGAAGAGTATTGGCCGCCCCTTTCGTTGCCCGGCCGTAACTTGGCGCTACCTCCTCGAGGTCCGGCACCGCTTCGATAAGCTCTTGTACAACGAAATCGAACACTTCTTGCCGGGTTGCTTGCACTGGGAGTTCGC
>JBHIAW010000114.1:0-9611 GCA_046758765.1 bacterium | reverse complement strand
GTTCTTATTCTCCTTCGTCTTTTTCAATTTTAATTTTCAATCCCGACTTTAAATCCGACGTGGGACTCAAAACCACTTGCTCTCCAGTTGTGAGCCCGTCTCGAATCTCCACTAATTCCCCAAACTCACCACCCACGATTATAGGAGTTTCCGTGGCAGTGTTATCACGAACCACAAAGACCACCTTTTTGCCCTTTCTTTCCGTAATTGCGGCCTTTGGAATAGCGGTGAATGGTTCTAAGGACCCATCGTTGTTATTCAACGACTTGGAAAGAAAATTCACCTTAGCACTCATTTCAGGCAAAACTTTTTCGTCTAGCTCGACAAATCTAATTTTAGTTAAAACGGTAGCCTTTGCTCTATCCGCGGTGGGTACTATCTTATGGACATAGCCTTTATAGCGGTGCTCTGGGAAAGCATCGAGGATGATTTCACACGACTGCCCAATTCGAACTCGCTGAATATTGGACTCGGAGACATCCGCTTCTACTTCCAGTGAATTCATATCAGCGATAGTAACGACGGTACCTCTTGAATTGGCGGAGGCCGCAAATGGGGCCACCATCTCACCAACGTCAGCATTCTTTGTCAGCACGGTCCCATCGAAAGGAGCACGGATATTGGTGTTTTCTACTTGGACTTCTGCGGCTTTCACGCCTGCTTTAGCCAATTCGATTTGTGCTTTTGCCGAAGTCACGGCTGCGACTGCACGTTTATAGCGGGCTTCCGCCAGATCATACTCTGACTGAGAAATCACATGCTCTGCCAACAAGTTTTTTTGCCTCTCGTAATGCAGGGTGGCGTCCTGAAGCTCCGCTTCGTTTTCTTTGAGTGATGCCTCAGCCATCGCCAAATTGGCGAGTGCCTGGGCTAAAGCCGCGTCCACATCATCGTGTTCTAACTGGGCGATGATCTGGCCTTTCTTCACTTCGTCCCCTTCCTCCACACCTAAATATTCGAGTCGTCCGGTGGCTTTAGAGGCGACGGCTGCTTGTCGTTGAGCTACCACGTAACCGCTGGCGGTTAATATAGCCTCTCCTTGAGATGGATAAACAGTTGTGGCGGCGGCTATTTTGACGGCAGGAGGTGTATTGATTTTTCTTGAAACAACGTAAACAGCCACAGATAACATAATAACGACAGTAGAAACTAAAACAAGATTCTTATGTTTATTGGCAAACTTTTTTTCTTGATGCGAATCCGAATCGCGGTTTATTCTTAAAGCAGACAAATCCGCTGTTTGAGTTTTTCTTTCAGACATGATTCAATGAATAGATAAATATTAAAGATTCTGAATCAAGCAATTTAACCAATCAAATTTTCAAATAAAAATATAGTAACTATTCAGCCTGTCGTCATTCCTGCATGTTTTAAGCAGGAATCCATGTTTTGCTGACATTCAAAATAGTATGGAGATCGCATAACTTATGGATTCCCGATGGAAGCGTTCGGGAATGACAGTCTGAATAGTTACAAAATATAATTGAATTGGCAAACAAAAGCAAGAGATAATCAGTAACGAAAGGTAAGTTTTGCGAATTGAATGGAAAGGAAGGGGACTAGAAGTTAATAGGCGTTCCTACTTATCAAACCTTTGATAATCGTCTTGACAATAATCTTAACATCCAGCCACAAAGACCAATTCTCGAGATAAAAAAGGTCGTGTTCCAACCTTTTTTTGATCGAAGTATCGCCGCGCCAGCCATTGACCTGAGCCAATCCTGTGATGCCCGTCCTCACCTGATGGCGCACCATATATTTGGGAATGCGGCCTTTGAACTTTTTAGCGAAATAGGGTCGTTCCGGACGAGGTCCCACCACACTCATATCGCCCTTCAGAACATTAATGAATTGGGGCAGCTCATCCAAACTAGTTTTTCTAAGAACAGCCCCGAACTTGGTCCTTCGATTGTCAGATTCTTGAGTCCACACGGTATCGCTTTCTTGTGCCGAACTTATCCTCATGGTGCGAAATTTGTAAATCCTAAAAAGCTTTCTATTATTCCCGATTCGTTCTTGCTTAAAAAATATCGGACCCCGAGAGGTTAATTTGATGCCAATAATAATTAGAACCGAAATCGGAAGACTCAGTAACAGAACCATCAGAGAAAATATGATATCAAATATTCGCTTCAATACTCTGTAAGTCCAGGTATTGACCGGTGTCCTTCGAACGCTCACCATGGGGAGGCCGTGAAAATTAATTACTTTCGTCACCGGCTGGACTATTCGAAAAAGGTCCGGAACAATATCCGTCTCCACTCCCTCGGCCTCGCAGATCGAAACTATGCGGTAGATTTTCTCATGATCCTTAATTGGCAGGGTTATGATGACTCTATCTACATGCTGTGATTCTAATATTTTTCTTAGGCGAGAAGTTCTTCCCAAAATCTCCAAGCCATGCTTTTTGTACTTGCCGTTGGTATAAGCATCATCCAAAAAGCCTAAAACGTTATACCCGTAGGAGGTATGCTCTTGAAAAGTTTTGGCCACTCTAAAGCCTAAGTCACCCGCACCAACAATTAAGACCCGGCGTTTGTTGTAACCTCTTTTTCTCAGCCATTTAAGAATACTTCGAATAATGATGCGGCTTGCTTGCAGCAAAACAAAATTTATAGCACCAAAGAAAATGAAAGTAAGCCGTGAGTAAGAATATTCCCGATAAAAAAACGAGAAAGAACATATTACAAGTATACCTAAGAGGTTTCCTAAAAACAGAGGTTTGGCGTCTGCAAATATGGTTCTGGTTCTACGTGGGTTATATAACTGCAAGAAAGCGAAAATAATAAGCCATACAGGAACTGCAATGAGGATAAATTTCAAATAGTTGTAAAAGGGAGGTATGGATTTGTACTCAATGATATTTGAATAAAAACGCAGGTAATAGGCCAATATGAATGACAAACCAATGACTATGGCGTCGTAAACCGCAAGTAAAAATAGAAAAAGATTTGAATATCTTTTCAGCATCATTATCCCTTGTTTTTTATACTTATATATTAACATTTGAAGCCATTTGCAGAAAACAATAGGAATAGTACTATCGCTGCGAGGAATGCAAATCACGAAGCAGTCCCCCGATTTAGGCACCGAATTTTGAGATTACTTCGTCGCTGCGTTCCTCGTAATGACAAACCCTGAACTTTTTCGACAGTCTTGTTGGCTGGCTCTTTGACATGAATTTATTCTGTAAACCTGAAAACGAATTGTGAGTTTGTCGCCTTTCATTTATTCAATATGAATGTCGATAAAAATGCCTGAAACCCAAATAATCCGCTAAGCGATGAGCTATATCAGTTGTCAAAACCTGTCCTCTCTTAGATGTTGTCTCCGTCATCTGAGTAAGGAAATCCCGATGCCACTGAGTCGTTTTAGGAACTTTCATGTCAATTCTTTTCGCAATAGTTAGAAAAATTTTCCTTGAGGACAACCTCGAATAGCCGAATCAATATCCGATTTATCTCCAACCTCTCCGCTGGCAAGCGAACCGAAAAGAAAGATCTCACTACATCCAGCCTCTCCGCTCATAGCTCTTACAAGTACATTCGTGATAAAGATCAGCAAAATTGCAATATCACCGTTTTCAGATTTTTCGCTTTGTTCCATCTGCCTGCGGCTAACCGAATAATTGAATTGCTGAGTTTACATATCGCTCAAGAAACTTTCACGCTGCATGTTTTTCTTGCAGTGCATATTAAAAATTGAAAAATTCTCTCTTAGAAACAAGGGAAAAGTGTAAGCTTGCACCAAAGTTTAAAACGGCATTCATACTTGGCATACTCCAAACATACGCGGCGCAAGCAATTGTGGCCAAATTTTGGTAAAGTTTTAGACTATTGGGTCAAAAGTAAATGATGAATTAGCCAAAGTAAATTGAACGGTGAAGTTATTGTGCGGGAGTATATGAAAGTAACCGCTTGAATCGTAGATTCAAAATAGACTATCGCTGTCAGGTTGAATTGGGTACGACTTATTTCACAAGCAGCATTCGTTTCGTCTCCACGATTCTATAGGTAGGGTTGTCTAAAGAAACTGCATCTAATCTATAAAAGTACAGCCCGGAAGCCAGTCGATCTTGCGTGGCATCCCAAATCACCTCGTGATAAGTAGCTTCTTGTACCTGGTTGACCAACGTTGCGATTCTTTGGCCTGTAGTGTTATAAATGTCCAGTTTTACTTGGCTGCGGGCAGGCAACTCGTAAGCAATCCTGGTGGTCGGGTTGAAAGGATTTGGGTAATTCTGATGGAGCACGAAAGATTCTGGTTGATACTCCAAGGCCACTTCAATTACATTAGAAAAAACAAACGTGCCGTCAGTATCTATTTGCTTCAGTCGATAATAAGTCGTTTCAATACCCGCGGCAATGGTTGCCCTGACATTTTCGGTAAAGGAGTATTGCTGCGGGACATGTGTGGTGCCGCTGCCTTTAACAAAACCTATCGTCTCCCAGCTATTTGATTGAAGATTAAAACATCTTTCGATGTCAAAACCAAAATTATTAGACTCGGTGGCGGTTTGCCATTCCAGGACCAGATCAAATCTGCTTGTTATGAGCTTTCCTGTAAATGATATCAGCTCAACCGGCACGGGATTATCGATAAAGCTGCTGAAGATTCCACGGCCGTGCGTGGCCACCGTAACCAGGCCGTCTGACATCCGGGAGTCGATCATATCCACCACCACATTGCCAATCGTTGAGGCCCCTTGCTGAGTCCAGACGGTTGCCGTGCCATTGAGCATCGTCGTAGAATATAATCCGGTGCTGGTCGCGACAAAATAGAAGGTGTCGGAGCTGCCCGGCAAAATTGCTGCCCAGCGTGTGGAAGGACCGTTGCCGGAGCCGTCAGGATTTTGTTCCAAATTCCCGCTAACATCGGTCCAACTTGTGCCGCCGTCGTCGGTGTAAAACAGGCTTTGGATTTCATAATTTGAAAACACCAGTAAAGCCTTGTCTGCGTCCGTTGGGTCAACGGCGATACAGTTCACATACCCAGCCGGCAGACCCTTTCCGGTAAAAACATCAACGGGATTAGGATCACCAGTATTAGCTCCATCCAACCGGTAAACCTGGCCATCGCTGGTACCGTAATAAAGTCGGTTGGCCGGAGTGGTGGATGCTACCACGGCAGAAATTGTTCCATTGGCAACTTGCGCGTTAGTCAGATTGGTCCAGTTAACGGTTGTCGTGCTGTTTGAAAAAGCGGGGATTTCAGTCAGGTCGGAATTGCGCCACAAATTAGACCCAGCTGGCAAGTACATCATATCCGTATTATTTGGATCGAGAGCAAATGGGTTGACAAATAGGAATCCAGATGCGCCGGTGGGTGTCACTTTCGTCCAATTGAACCAGGTACCCTCATTGTCTAAAACAAAGCGATATATGCTGCCGCTTGGGAATGAGACATAATAGTATGATCTACCCACTGCAATTGCACAAAAAGAGCCATCGCCGCCAAGTATTTCCACCCAGGGACTTGATACGGCGGTATTGTTAGTAAACCACGTACCGTTATCCTGCATTCCCCCGATGATGACATGGTTACCTGGCGTTGTGTGATCAATTGCGATTGAGTAAAATTGCGTGGTAAAGTATCCGTTATTCAACGACGACCAGGAAACTACGGGCGCCAGATCGTCGCTTGTTTTACTTAGACCGCCATCATGAGCGGAAATCATTACCAGCGCGTCAGAAGGTAAAAACGCTAATGCGTGCTGATCTGGATGATGGTTCTGATAAATGGAAACATCGTTTGCCGTAGAATATCCTCCAATCCACTCCATGTTACTTGCTGATTCAAAGCCATCAGTTGAACGGTAAAGATTGGTACCACCGATAAACACGGTATTTTCCTCATCTGGCTTAACCTTCACCACCATATCATAAGAACTCTGGGAATCAAAGTCACCCACAGCACCGCCAACAGCCGGAATATTTGCGCTTCGATTTTCCCAAATGCCTCCGACACCAGAGCCGTCTCCGGATTCATAAGTATATTTCCAGAAGCTGTGGTCGAGGGTACCTGAGCCCGGGGTACTGGCCAAAAAATATACAACGGATTCATATGATGGAGCAATTCCGATGACAATTCGATCATACGTATCTGGCCAGCCAACCGGTGTGATATTTGTCCAGGTCATACCGTCTGTCGAACGCCAGATTCCTGAGTCAGCGCCTTGATCGCTGAGCGCGGCGTAAACCGTACCTGTTGAGGTAATCGCAACGTCAGTATAACTTGAGAAAGGCGAAGACCCGCCGAGTTCTATTGTCCAGGAGGTACCTCCATTAACGCTTCGATGTACCGCTCCATACGTGGCAGCATAAACTTCATCCTCCTGCAGATTCGAAGCATCGGTTACAATATTCCAGACATAATCCCAGACTTGATCGAAGGTCTGCGGAATTCCCGTTGAGGTCGAAGATAACAAGGTCCAGGTCAAACCGCCATCTGTGGATTTAAATACTCCGTCACCTCGAAAAGGCGCGCCCCCTGCGCTGGCACTGTTACCAACAAATTCACCGGTCCCCACATACCAGATGGCTGTCTTGCCGTTTCTGGTATCTTGAGCAATAGATGTAATGTTGTGCAGTTGGGCAGGATCGCTGGTTTTGGTCCAACTATTTCCGCCGTCTGTAGAACGCCAAACGCCCCCGGACACGGCGCCTGCTAAAAGGGTATTCTCGTCCGTGACGTCGATGGCAAGCGCTCGCGTTCTGCCACCAATGTTAAAAGGTCCTCTTGCAGTCCAGGACATGTTTTGGAAGGCAGGCCTGTGTGGTTTGGTCAAATTGAGCTCACTGGAAGGGAGGGTTGCTGAATAGGCCAGTTCTTTTTGACGAATGTTCTTGGGTATGGCATTTGTTCGTGGATTTCGCAGCCTAAGCCAATCGAAACGAATTCTTGCTTGCGGATCTTCTTTACTTCCGAAGGATGTTTTTTCTGGTTGAGGAGGCGGATTGGTCTTGACCGTGCTCAGGAGATAAAGAGAAGTTCCTATTGCAAACCCGCAAATAATCGTCACCAGTTTAGTCGCGCGCTTCATTGTATCCAAATCCTGTAATAATAATTAACACCTAATATGTCAATTTGCGTATAAGATTATTCAGGTTTTTATTGACAAAGGAGTCAAAGAAGCCGACTTTTTCGGAAAAAGTCGGTTTCTGCTTCTTTTTATTCATACCTTGACGAATCCACCGGATTCGCCAGTGCGGCCCGCACTGCCAGCGCGCTCACGGTCACACGACTCTTCTTACACTTGACTTTAAATTCCAAAATCATTATAATTGGAATAGATTCTTCCAAAATGCGGAGCAATATGGAATCATATATTCCAAGGTTTTTCAAAACACCGGATCAAAGTTTTTTTCTCTTTGGTCCAAGAGGGACAGGAAAAACCACTTTTTTGAGAAATCACTTTCCCGATGCCCTCTGGGTCGATTTGCTGAAACCGGATGTTTTCAGGGCTTATGTTTCGAGACCTGAACGCATCATTGAATTGGTCCATGGCAACCCGGATAAAAACGTTGTCATTGTCGACGAGATCCAGAAAGTCCCTGAAATACTGAGTGCCATCCACAGTTTGATCGAAGAAAAAACCAGCAAGAAATTCATTCTCACAGGTTCCAGTGCGCGTAAATTGAAAAGAACAGGAATTGATCTGCTGGCAGGACGTGTGTTGCTCAAAACACTCCATCCTTTTCTACTATCAGAGTTAACCAGTGATTTGCCGTTTGAACAAATTCTGCAATTTTCAGAAAAAGAGCGAAACGTTCGTTAACCTCTCACCCGAAATTTTATTTCTTCGATGCCGGTGTTTTTTATGCGCTGCGTCCCAAAGGTCCACTGGACCGCCCGGAAGAAATTGGCAGCGCAGCGTTGGAAGGCCTGGTCGCCCAACATCTCAGAGCATGTAATGCGTACCGCGGAAATCCCTATCAACTTTCCTTCTGGCGCTCACGTGGCGGTGTTGAGGTTGATTTTGTCCTGTACGGTGAGGAGGGTATTTTTGCCATTGAAGTAAAAAATAGCAATCGTGTCCGCCAGGAAGATTTACGTCCCTTGCTATCATTTCGCCAGGATTATCCACAGAGCAGAACCATACTGCTATATCGAGGGGAAGAAAAACTTTTGAAAAGTAATATTTTCTGTATCCCATGTCAGGAGTTCCTGGAGAATCTTGTACCAGAGCGTGATTTAACGACTTGCTATCGTGCCTATGATTGAGCCCGGCTGAGCCGCTACGCAGTCAAGGCGAAACATGTGTTTGCCTGCTAACATATTAGTGCCAAATACTCGATACTTAAACACATGAACACATTAATACTGTAACACTCACTCATACTCCAGCGCCACCATCGGATTGGCCTGCCGTTCCTGCCGCACAACCCTTCCATCCAATAGTGGTGTTAATTTCAAAAAATGTCCGTTAGAATTTCAGATTTCCCATTCGGTCAAATGACCGTATACGCGATTGCGGACTCGGGTTTCAACTCCGAAATCTGCAGTCCGAAATCCGCAATCAGCTTTACTCGTATCTCAGCGCCATCACCAGTGCCAACGTGAACACCCACCAGCCGATCTCGATGCGGAAGAAGAAATCGATATCTTATAAAATAATTTTGTCAACTTTTACTTGCGCTTTTACAAAAATTTGTTATATTAACCATAGTCACATATTAATAGTCATAAATTGAATTGAGATGTAAAGTGAAAACTTTAGCAGCATCAAAATTTAAAGCCCAATGTTTAGCGTTGATTGATAACGTTGCTCAAAACCGTGAACCTATAGTCATTACAAAGCATGGAAAACCTTTAGTGAAAGTGGTACCCATTGACACAACAAAAGACCTGAACGAAAAGCCGTTAAAAGGTATGGCTACCTATATTGGCGACATTGTTTCTCCCATTGATGAAGAATGGGAGGTCATGAAATGATTGTCCTCGATACCCATGTGTGGTTTTTCTGGGTTAATGACAATATTGAGCAGTTATCAAAAAACGCCTTAGAATCTATTCAGTCAAATGAAACTTTAGGCGTAAGCATTATGTCATGTTGGGAAATAGCTATGCTTGTTGCTAAAGAGCGATTAAGACTAAGTATTGATGTCCAGTTATGGGTAGATCAAGCATTGAAATATCCTGGTGTTAAGTTATTAGCTATTAATCCACAAATTGCCGTCCTTTCAACACGGCTGCCCGGTCAGTTTCATGGTGATCCCGCTGATAGACTCATCGTTGCTACCTGTATGCAACATCATTGCCCATTAATCTCAAAGGACAAAGGAATTCATGCCTGGGGCAATATCAGGGTGATCTGGTAAATTGTTGTTAAGGAACTCATTTGATTGGGCGGTTTGGTTGTGGAGTCTGGATTTCGTTTGTTCATCCTGCAATCCGAACTCCTAATTCCACAACCGATTTACTCATACCGCAAGCTCTCCACCGGATTCGCCAGCGCCGCTCGTACTGCCTGCGTGCTTACGGTCACGAGCGCAATCACCAGCGCCAGGCCGCCGGCCAGCGCGAATATCGACCAACCTAATTCAGTTCGGTAAGCAAAATTTTGCAGCCATTTAGTCATTGCAAACCAGGCAATTGGACAGGCAATTACT
>JBHIAW010000113.1:0-9839 GCA_046758765.1 bacterium | reverse complement strand
TGGATGGACAACTGGAAATCTTTGAAAAAGAAGAGCAGGCGTTGCGAGAGGAAATTAAAAAAGTAAATATTGATAATATGACCCCGCTCGAGGCGCTAAATAAACTAAATGAACTGAAAAATATTATTAATGGGAAATAAAGTTCTTGAGTCTTTTTTGACCGTGAAGATATTCAAACGCCAAATCCAATGGTTATTTTTTCGTGTTGAAAACTTTTCGTGGTTATAAATGCCCTCAATACACGACACATGCTTTTCGTCGCTTTAATTATTTGCAACTAAGAAGTGGTCCTTTAATCACTTAGTATTTTTGAGGTAAGAGTTATGTCCAGATTTAGAATTGCATTGAATGTTCTGACAGTATTATTTATCAGCGGCAGCACATACGCGGGTGGTTTTACAACGGCAAAATACGCTGGAGAATTCTTAGGCCTGGGTGTAGGAGGGCGCTCATTGGGTATGGGTGGGGCTTTCGTAGCGGTGGCCCGTGATGTGACTGCTGGCTACTGGAATCCGGCAGGATTAGCGTTTCTTGACTATCCAGAAATTATGCTTATGCATTCAAGCCAATTTTCTGGGGTAGTGAACTACGATTACGGAAGTTTTGGACTGCCTGTGGGAAAACGAAGCAGTCTCGGTTTTAGTTTGCTGCGAGTCGGGATTGATGATATAAAACGACCCGCGTTGCCTAATCCAGACCAGCCGATTGGGCCAACCAACAGACCATTTGAGCTGGGTACATTTTCAAGCGCAGATTACGCCTTTTTTCTTACCTACTCTAAAAGAGTATCGGGTACCTTTTCTTATGGCGGGAATGTAAAATTAATCAATCGAACGGTGGGGGATAACTCCGCTTGGGGAGTGGGTTTTGATATTGGATTTATGATTAATCCCTTTTCAAAATTGCTAATAGGTATCAATCTTCAAGATGTGACTTCCACAATGATAGCTTGGGATACTGGCCGCCGAGAGTTGATAACACCATCCTTACGAACAGGTTTGACCTATCCATTCACCCTCTCTTTCATGGGAGGGCATATTCAGCCTGCTATGGATTTTATCTTTCGATTCGAAAATCGTCGGCAGTCAGCCAAAGCGAATTTAGGCTTCACCAGCTTTGACGTAAATTTAGGATGGGAATATCAATATCAAAACGTCTTTGCCATACGCATTGGTGGTTCGGATGTTAAGCAATTTACGGCGGGTGTAGGGCTGCGTTTTCCAAAATTACACATTGATTACGCCTTCTTAGGACATAAAGATCTCGGCGGCACCCACAGAATCTCCGCTCGATTAACCCTCGAAGAGCCCAAATTCCGGCGTAAATAATTACGCCTAAATCAATTCGGTGATTATATTCGGTGTGCTTCAGCGTTTCATTAGAGCTGGGTTGATTTGACTTAACCTTAAAAAAGTTAAATTTTTAATTGACTATTTTAAAAAATTGTTGTATAATTTAACTTGATTGTATATTGTAACTTAAAATGTGTAAAATTTGGCAGATCTTAGTTCTGTATTTTCCGCAGAGTTCTTATTAAGGAGTGTGACGAGCAGCAATGATCGCGAGTATGACGGGTTTCGGGCGGGGCGAAGTTAAGGAAAATGACATAGAGGTTTCAGTAGAAGTTCGTTCTTTAAATCATCGGTTTTTGGAAATCGACATTCGAGCTCCAAAGAATCTTGCTAATTTTGAAAAAGAGATTAAGGAACTAATACGATCTCAGCTTTCCAGAGGTCGCGTAAGCGCTACAATCAATCTCAAAGGTGAAGAGGAGTCAACCTTTGGTCTAACGCTTGACAAGCAACTGGCTACAAACTATCTAAAGTTATTAAAGGAATTGAAGGAGGAATTAGGACTCGAAGGTTCGGTAAGTTTAGAACACTTGTTCAATTTTCCTGATATCATCACCTATGAAAACTCAAAAAAGGTAGATGAAGATGTTTGGGCGCCAGTGAAAAAAGCTCTGGAGTTGGCTTTAGCAGATTTAAGAGAAATGCGCCATAGAGAGGGTTTGGAGATAAAAAAAGATTTACAGAGGCGGATAGATGCTATTGGCGTTATTATTGAAAAAATAGAAAACAGATCGAAAGTTAGGTCAAAAGAAGAGTTGGCGAAACTTAAGAAACGGGTCCAAGGCTTTTCCGGGTTAGAGCCGATTGATGGGAATCGACTGGAATTGGAAGTAGCTCTGTTAGCGGAAAAAATGGATGTAACCGAAGAGTGTATTCGTTTTAAGAGCCATAATACTCTTTTTTCGGAACTATTAGACAATGAGGAATCTGAGGGACGCAAACTAAACTTTTTGTTGCAGGAAATGCATCGCGAAGCCAATACAATTGGCGCAAAGGCAAGTGATGCGGAGATTGCCCATTGGGTGGTCGAGGTCAAGGAAGAAGTGGAAAAGTTGCGTGAACAAATTCAAAATATCGAGTAATTTGCTCATTCAAGAAAAATGAACAGGAAAGGCCTTCTGGTTGTTATCTCGGCTCCTTCGGGGGGTGGGAAAACAACGATCATTCAGAAGGTGCTTGAAGCGGGAAATGGGAATTTCAGATATTCTATTTCAGCAACCACCCGGCCTCGGAGACCTAATGAGGTGGACGGACAGCATTATTATTTCATGGACCGCGATACCTTTATGCTCAAGAAGGAGCGGGGCGAATTTGTAGAATGGGCAGAAGTGCATGGCGATTACTACGCTACACCTAAAGCCCAGTTAGAAAGTTGGCTGAATGAGGGCAACATTGTCTTTTTGGACGTGGATGTTGACGGAGGGCTTGAAATCAAGAAACAATATAGAGATTCTTCACTGTTAATTTTTGTCAAACCGCCTTCATTGGAGAGTTTAGTTAGACGATTAAAAGAAAGAAAGACCGAAAGTACGGCGCAGATTAATAAGCGTCTCGAAAGGTACCCGAAAGAATTGGAAAAAGCTGCGTATTATGATTATCAAATGGTGAATGAAAATTTGCAACAAACGATTCAAAAAGTATTAGATATTGTCAAGCAATATCAAATGAAGCATTAAATGGAGGTTTACTCAATGATCAGGACTTTACCCCTTACGGAGTTAGACAAGTATGCTGAGAATATTTATGAAGCAATCATTATTCTTGCAAAACGAGCACGCCAAATCAATGATGAACAAAAACGTGAATTTTTGCAGGAGATAGAATATGATGAAGATTTTGATGAATATGAAGAAGAGGAAACCGACCGCATAGTTAAAGATGCAAAACTTGTGAATCTGCCAAAACCCACAACCATTGCTTTAGACGAATTTCTCTCTGGAAGAATTCAATACAAGTATCATGAACCGTTAGCCGAAGAAGAGCAGCCAGCGTAGCTAGTTTCGTTATGGTGTTTGAAGCAAAAAAAATTGCCGTAGGCGTCACAGGTGGAATTGCGGCTTACAAAGCCTGTGAATTAGTGAGGGAGCTTAAGAAGCTCAAAGCAGAGGTGCGAGTTGTCATGACAAAGGCGGCTCAAGAATTTGTTACGCCTCTTAGCTTCGCTACACTTTCTGAAAATCCAGTATTGCTTTCTCTTTTCGAGAAAAATGAAGAGTTAGGGGTGCTTCATATTGATTTGGCTCGCTGGTGTGATGTTTTGGTCATCTGTCCAGCTACGGCGAATATTTTAGGTAAAGTAGCGTCTGGGTTGGCCGACGATGCGCTCTCAACTACCATCATAGCCACAAACTCACCTGTAATATTTTGTCCGGCCATGAACTCAGTTATGTGGCAAAATTATGTGGTTCAGGAGAATGTTAGAAAATTAAAAAGCATCGGATATGAATTTGTGGACCCGGATTGGGGTCTGTTGGCCACCCATTCTGAAGGTGAAGGATGGGGACGATTGGCTGCCATTCCGCAGATTGTTCAAAAAATAAAATATCAACTATTTAGCACGGACGAACTAAAAGGCGAAAAAGTTTTGATTACCGCAGGACCTACCCAAGAACCAATCGATCCCGTTCGGTTTATCTCAAATTATTCTTCGGGAAAGATGGGATTTGCGTTAGCAGAAGCCGCTAAATTGAAAGGAGCTGAGGTGGCTTTAATTAGTGGCCCCAATCAATTAGACAAACCTGAAGGCGTGAAATATATCGAGGTTAACACCGCAGAGGAAATGCTTGACGCCGTGGAAAAAGAATATCAGAATTGTGACATAGTTCTCATGGCGGCTGCTGTTGCAGATTATAAGCCAAAACAGGTATTAGCGCAGAAATTGAGAAAGTCTGTTTCTGAATTTAATTTGGACTTGGTCAAGACACCAGATATTCTTGGCGCTTTAGCAAAAAAGAAAGAAAACCGCGTCCATGTTGGATTTGCCTTGGAAACCGATAACGAAGTGGCCAATGCAATAAAAAAGTTGCACTCGAAAAAACTAGATATGATTGTGATAAATAATCCTCTTGAAGCTGAATCCGCGTTTAAATGGGATACCAATAAGGTTTCGATCATTACCAAGGGTGGTCACAGAGAACAATTTCCTAAGTTACCCAAATCCGAAGTGGCGCAATTAATCTTAAATAAAATCTGTGAATTCAGGCAGGATGACTCCGTGAAAGTTGCAGCCATTTAAGTTGATACAGATGGAAACATGACGATTAGCTCAGAAATATTTGACTTGACAGAGAGATACTTAGTTCAGCAATCCAAATTGTATGGACAGCAATTTTATTTGGATGACGATTTTGACTCACCTGTGGAACAGGTTGGAAGTGAAAACTTAGAAGAATTTTGTCAACAAATCAAAAACTGTGAAAAGTGTAATTTATCAAAAAGTCGAACCAAATTTGTTTTTGGAGTAGGGAATCCAAAGGCTAACTTAATGTGCGTGGGAGAAGCTCCGGGCTTTGATGAGGACCGACAAGGCGAGCCCTTTGTGGGTGCGGCTGGTCAACTTCTCAATCGAATACTCGCTGCTATTGGATTTCAGCGGGAAGAAGTGTACATTGCGAACATTGTGAAATGCCGCCCTCCATCAAATCGCGACCCCAACCCCGAAGAAATTGCTCAATGTCTGCCTTATTTGAAACGGCAGATTGCAATGATACAACCTAAAGTTATTCTGGCTTTAGGAAGAGTGGCAGGGCAAACTCTTTTAGATACCGTGAGTCCTTTGGGAAAGCTCAGAGGTAGCGTGCATCAAGTAGATGACATCAAAGTTGTGGTAACTTTTCATCCAGCAGCGCTCCTGCGAAACCGTCAGTGGAAGCGGGGGGCGTGGCAGGATGTGCAGATGCTGAGAAAGATGTATGATCAAGTGGTCGGCGATAAGCCATTCTTTGAAACAACCTAGAACAAATTGAGATATGGATATGCCAACAGAAAAAGAAATAAGCAGTGAGCGTATGCCTCCTCAGGCCATTGATGCAGAAATGGCTGTTTTGGGTTCCATGCTAATTGAGAATGAAGCTGTTAGCAAAGCTATCGAAATATTAGACGATTCCGCCTTCTATCGCGCCGCACACCAAAAAATCTTTCAAGCGGCGGTCAAGCTTTTCGAACAGCAAAAAAAGGTGGACCTACTAACCCTTTCTGATGAATTAGAGAAGATGAACGTATTAGAAGAAGTGGGTGGCGCTTACTACTTAACGGAGCTGGTTAATCGTGTGCCTTCGGCGGCGAGCGTAGAGTATTATGCAAAAATTGTTTTGGAAAAATCACTTTTAAGAAAATTGATTAGTATCTCAACGGAGATTGCTTCTGAAGCATATGAAGCAAGGGAAGATGCAATAGATTTGATTGATACCGCAGAACAAAAGATTTTTACTCTTTCGGAGCGTAAGTTAAGGAAAGGCTTTTTGCCAATTGAGCCAATACTTCGTGACACTTTCGAGAACATCGAAAGCTACCACCAAAGGAAAGGTACGGTGACTGGCGTACCCACTGGATTCAAGAAATTGGATGAATTGACTTCGGGATTTCAAAAATCAGATTTAATAATTGTAGCCGGAAGACCTTCCATGGGGAAAACAGCCTTTTGTTTAAATATCGCTCGAAATGCCGCGGTTGATTACCATGTTCCGGTAGGAATATTTAGTATTGAAATGGCAAGTTATCAATTGGCCATGCGTATACTTTGCAGCGAATCTCACGTGGATTCCCACAAGCTTAGGACTGGTAGATTGCCCGACGAGGATTGGCAGAAATTGAGCATGAGTGTTGGCAGATTAGCAGAGGCCCCCATTTACGTTGATGATACTCCAGCTCCTAATATATTAGAAATCCGTGCAAAAGCCAGACGACTCAAAGTCGAAAAAGACGTCGGTCTTTTGATTATTGATTATTTACAATTAGTCAAGGGTCCTAAGAACGCAGAGAGTCGGCAAATAGAAATTTCACTTGTATCACAATCCTTAAAGGCTTTGGCAAAAGAATTAGATGTTCCAGTTGTTGCGCTTTCCCAATTATCTCGTGCCGTAGAAGCAAGGGGCGGAGACCGACGCCCTATTCTATCAGATTTAAGAGAATCTGGAGCCATAGAGCAGGACGCCGATGTTGTGATATTTATTTATCGCCCTGAACTTTATGGTCGAACCGAACATGAAGGAATGACAGAGATTCTAATTCGCAAACAGCGGAATGGCCCAACCGGAGATGTACATTTGAAATTTGTTAAAGATTATGTCTTGTTTACAAACTTAGAAGAGTATCGCGAAGAAATGATTCCTGCTGATGAGCCCTTTTAAACCATGGAAAATGGATTCAAAAAATCATTTGATGAGCTATTGAGAAGGCTGAAACGCTATAGCCCCAAAGCTGACACGGGTATGCTATTGAAAGCATTTGATTTTAGCTATGAGGCTCATAAAGACCAGCTTCGAAATTCAGGCGAACCCTATTTTGTCCATTGTGTTGAAGTCGCGAGGATTCTTGCGGATCTAAAAATGGACAGCACAACCATTGCGGGGGGTCTGCTTCACGATGTGGCAGAAGATACCGGCATCACCATAGACGAGGTAGAAGAGAGTTTTGGCCCTGAAATTGCCTTATTAGTAGATGGCGTTACCAAAATTAGTGAACTTCGATTTGATAGCTTAGAAGAACGTCAAGCAGAAAATTTCCGAAAAATGATTCTTTCCATGGTAAAAGACATCAGGGTGATTTTAATAAAATTTGCAGATCGTTTGCATAACATGCGCACGATCGAGCATCTACCTCGAAAGAAGCAAAAACGGATTGCCATAGAAACGCGTGACGTATATGCTCCATTAGCCCACAGACTTGGCATTGCAAGAATTAAGTGGGAACTCGAGGACTTGGCCTTAAAAACCTTAGAGCCAAAAGCTTACTGGGATTTAGTGGATAAAGTAGCTAATAAGAGAGAGGAGAGAGAGCGCTATATTCGTAAGGTTGCCAATCCCATTCGAAGAGAGCTTCGCAAACTAAACATCAAGGCTACGATTGCCGGCCGTCCAAAGCATTTTTATAGTATCTACGGTAAGATGCTTAAACGGCAATTGCCATTTGAAGAAATTTACGATCTCTTAGCCATTCGACTGATCGTACAGAAAGTCGAAGAATGTTATTTTGTACTTGGAATTGTCCATAGTCTTTATACGCCAGTGCATGAGCGCTTTAAAGATTACATAGCCACCCCTAAATCCAATTTTTACCAATCCCTGCACACCACGGTGATAGGTCCGGATGGTAATATGGTAGAAATCCAGATTCGGACTGAGGAGATGCATAGAACAGCCGAGGAAGGGATAGCCGCTCACTGGTTATATAAGGAAGGCAAAGTTAAAGAAGATGATTTGGATAAACATCTCACCTGGCTTAGACAGGTCCTTGAATGGCAGCAGGATACAAAAGACCCTTCCGAATTTATGGAAAATCTTCGCATCGATCTTTTTCAAGATGAAGTCTTTGTATTTACACCAAAAGGAGATTTGTTAAAATTACCGCTTGCTTCCACTCCAGTAGATTTTGCGTTTGCAGTCCATACCGATATTGGTTTACACTGCATTGGTGCGAAAGTAAATGGTAGAATCGTTCCCTTAAATTATCAATTAAAAAGTGGTGATTCAGTTGAAATAATTACTTCTCCAAATCAAAACCCAAATCCTGATTGGATCAAATTCGTCAAAACTTCTAAAGCAAGAAGCAAAATTAAACGCTGGATAAAAGATTCTTTTCATGAGCAAAGCATAAGATTAGGAGAAGAAATTCTTGACAGGCAATTGAAGCGTTACAATATCAAAAGAGGAAGTGTGGATTTAGACGAAATAGCCCAAAGTCTAAATTGCCAAAATGCTGAACAATTTCTTGCTTCCTTAGGTCGCGGTGATACCTCCATTCATGCTGTGTTAAATAGAATCGCACCAGAAAAGAATATAGAAATTAAGGATACCTCCCTTTTTCAAAAATTTATTAGCAGAGCGCGCGGCACCGCTAAAGGGGTTCGGGTGCAGGGAATTGATAACGTAATGATATCTTTCGGTAAGTGTTGTCAGCCCGTTCCCGGTGACAATATTTTAGGCTTCGTTACTAGAGGTCGTGGCATTGTTGTTCATCGAAGTGACTGCAAGAACTTAGTCAATCTCTTCGCAAATTCTAAACGTAAGATAGACGTAGAATGGGACGTAGACAAAGACAAGCATTTTATGGTTCGTTTACATTTGTTGGGAGAAGATCGCAAGCATTTCCTCAGAGATGTTTCGGAATCTATCTCTCAAACAGACACGAATATTGTGAGCGTGGAAATGAAAGCCGAAGACGCAATCGTGAATAGCAACATTATTCTTGAGGTCCGAAATTTACAACATCTAACTAAAATAATTAATAAAATTAGTCAAGTAAAAGGAGTTATAAGTGTAGAAAGATTAAATGGCATGGCTGACTCAGTAGGCTAATAAATGTGTTCCTCTGATTCCATTATTTATCTTAAAAAAACAATTAACAACTCAACTCAAAGAGAGGAGTGGAAGACATGAAAAAAACGATTACAAAAAAGGATGTTGCAAAGAGGACAGCTAAGTTAGTTGGTGAAAAAATATATTTAGCTGAAAAAATCGTAGATGGGGTGTTTACATCATTAAGACAATTTATGTCTGAGGCCGATCCCGAAGTACGAATAGAAATTCGAGATTTTGGCGTCTTCGAAGTTAAGACCACCAAACCCAAGCCTAAAGCCCGTAATCCCAAAACCGGTGAAATAATTTACGTGCCGGCGCGTCGTAAAACCCATTTCAAGGCGGGCAAACTCCTAAAGGATGTATTAAAGACCCCCCTTGACGAGATTCAAGCCTAACCAGGCGCCTAAGATACATAAACCGTTAGAGTCTTCTCTAACGGTTTTACTTTATCTGTGATAGAAAATAGATGACGGAGCTAAAGGGTAGAATTTTGGCCATCGATTTCGGCCTCAAGAGAATTGGGCTGGCGGTGAGCGATCCCTTGGGTATAACTGCCCAAGGTCTTCCAACGATTGTTTATGAAAAAGTACCGGAGGCTTTGTCAAAACTCAAAGATATAATTGTTGATTACAACATAATTAGATTAGTGGTAGGATTCCCTCTGAATATGAAAGGAGAGTCCAGCGCGGCTGCTAAAAAGACCAAAAAATTTATAGACAGATTAAAAGATGAAATTTCGCTGCCGACGATTTTTTGGGATGAACGGCTCACCACTGTGCAGGCTGAACGTATTATGAAAGAAATGGGTAAGTCCTCAAGTCGAAACAAGACAAAACTTGACCAGATTTCAGCCGTACTTATTTTGCAAAGTTACTTAGCTCGAGCTCATTTAACTACTTAATTGAAATGCTAAAGAGTGTTTGAACGAAAACTCGACCATTAATGTCATTCCGGCAATCTTTAAGCCGGA
>JBHIAW010000112.1:0-9854 GCA_046758765.1 bacterium | reverse complement strand
TCGGGCTGTCATTCTGTAAGAATCTTTTTAGACTCTAAATCTGAGTTCGCTTGTTGGTTTGGGAGTAGAAATTACAAAGATCCTTGCAGGATGACAACAGTGGGTGAACTGTTACCATTAAACTTTATTACTTAAGATGTCAAAATATGAAATAGCTATCACTATTTTGCTTTTTGGAACCGTATTAACAGGTTGGTTGGTAGTGTATTGAATTCACAGAGAAGAAAAACGTGAAAAGTCTGCGAAACAATGAGCATAAAAAGTATGAAATCTAAAGACGTACGAAATTCATTTATAGAATTTTTTAAAAGCAAAGATCACGAGTTTGTGCCCAGCTCGCCGGTGGTTCCATTTGACGATCCCACTTTGCTCTTCATCAATGCTGGCATGAACCAATTCAAGAATATTTTTCTGGGATTGGAGACGCGAAATTACAAACGGGCGGCCAACACTCAGAAGTGCATTCGGGTGAGTGGCAAGCACAACGATCTGGAAGATGTGGGCTTCGATACCTATCATCATACCTTTTTTGAAATGCTCGGCAATTGGTCCTTTGGTGATTACTTTAAGAGAGAAGCTATCCAGTGGGCTTGGGAGCTTTTGACAAACATTTGGGGCATGGATGAAAATAGACTATGGGCGACCGTGTTCGCTGGAGATGAACGCGAAGATTTAGAGCCCGATGAAGAAGCAGCCAAACTCTGGACTGAAGTTACTCCCATTGCACCTGACAGAGTATTACGATTTGGCAAAGAAGACAATTTCTGGGAAATGGGCGAGACCGGGCCCTGTGGTCCATGCTCTGAAATCCACTACGATCTGGGTGAAGGTAATTGTGATAAGAAGAGCGAACCAAACCATGTTTGTGGTGTCAACGCAGGATGTGCTAGATTTATCGAAATTTGGAACCTGGTTTTTATTCAGTTCAATCGAGACAAGGATGGCACGTTAAACTCACTTCCTACGAAGCATGTGGATACGGGTATGGGATTTGAGCGAGTCGTAGCGGTACTAAATGGAAGCAATTCAAATTACAATACAGATCTTTTCATTCCTATCATTTCTGAAATAAATAATCTTACGGGAGTTAAATATCCGGGAGACGATGGAGGCATTGCCCACCGAGTCATCGCGGACCATATTCGGGCCTTGACATTCGCGATTACAGACGGTGCCATGCCATCGAATGAAGGGCGCGGATATGTTCTCCGCCGGATTCTTCGGAGAGCCGCACGCTTTGGCCGAAATTTGGGCATGCATGAGCCATTCATTTATCGACTGGTTTCTGTTCTCGTGGATATCATAGGGGAGGCCTTCCCGGAATTGAAAGAAAAACATCAATTTGCTGCCTTAGTGATTAAATCCGAGGAAGAGAGTTTTAACAACACATTAGATAGGGGAATTGAAATTTTTGAAAATGTCGCCGGAGAAGTCCTAAAATCAGGGAAGAAGGAAATTCCCGGCAAAGAAGCTTTTAAACTCTATGACACCTATGGGTTTCCATTAGATTTAACCCAACTAATGGCTCGGCAAAAAAACTTAGCGGTTGATGAAAAAGGTTTTGAGAAGGCCATGGCGGTCCAGCGAAAGAGGGCGCGAGAAGCAGGCAAGTGGAGCTACGCCGTGGATTTTGACCTTGAAAGATGGCGTCAACTGACTAAAGGACACGAGTCTGAATTTTTGGGATATACAAATTTAGAAGCAGAAGCCGAGATCAGGAAAATCCATCGGGAGAGAAAACAAGTCTTTTTGACCTTAGACCAGACACCCTTTTATGGGGAGGCCGGCGGACAGGTGGGCGATGTTGGCGAGATTGTTGGAGACGGATTTACCATCAAAATTCAAGACACCGTGCGGGTGGGAAATAGTATTGTGCATATTGGAGAACAAGAAGGCGATGGTAAAATCGATGATCCAAAAGTGGTTGCCAGAGTGAATAAAGCGATACGCAAGTCAACAGCTCGTAACCATACCGCTACCCATCTTTTGCATAAAGCTTTAAGAGAAACACTGGGTGCCCATGTGACTCAAGCCGGATCTCTCGTTGCACCAGACCACCTCAGATTTGATGTGACTCATTTTCAGAAAATTAATCCTCAGCAATTAGAAGAAATTGAGGTTATAATAAACGAAAGGATTCGTGATGATTTGGCCGTAGAGACCTTTTACACCACTTATGTCGAGGCCCGCAAAATGGGCGCGATGGCTATATTCGAAGAGAAGTATGGTGAACATGTGCGGGTGGTAAAGATAAATGACTATAGTCTTGAACTATGTGGCGGCACCCATTTGAATCACACAGGTGAAATTGGGTATTTTCGGTTTCGTTCAGAATCTAGCGCTGCCGCCGGCATTCGTCGCCTGGAAGCGGTTACTGGGGAGAAGGCCGATTTTCTTTTAAGAAAAGAAAAGCAAGTAACTTTGCAGTTGCAGGAATTATTGAATTGTAAAGACAATGAAATTGCTGAAAAAGTTGAGGCGCTACTGCAGGAAAAACGTCTGTTAGAAAAAGAACTCAAAGAAATAAGACTCAAATCTGCACGTGAGAAAATTAATCTTCTCGTTGAGAAATCGCAAAACGTAGATGGGTTTAAGGTAGTTGCCTCACAAATTCAGAGTAGAGACGTTGAGGAGCTTAAGCAGATATGCGATACCTTAAGAGCGAAACTGGGTTCGGGAGTGGGTGTGTTGGGGTCTATAATAAATGACAAAGTCTCGTTCGTTTGCGTGGTGACCGATGATTTGATAACTAAAAGGCATCTTAAAGCGGGAGACATTGTCAAACAGGTAGCGGCTGTGGCTGAAGGTAGTGGAGGTGGGAGAGCGCACATGGCACTGGCTGGGGGTAAAAATAAAAATAAAATAAATTTGGCCCTGGCAAAGGTACCTGAAATTGTTCAGAAATTGGTACAAGTGTAATTTCTGGAAGGGCTATTGACTACATTCGAAAGATTGCTCAAAATTCGTGAGACTAAGGGGGCAGGATATCTAGTTCTCCTCGACCCGGACAAATGGCAGCAAGATGAAATTGTTGAGATCGCTATTCAGGCCAGTGAATATGGCGCAGACGCGTTACTGATAGGGGGAAGTCTTCTGCTTTCTTCTACATTTGATGAATGGCTTGGAGTAGTAAAAGATCACATTAGTATTCCGCTCATCATCTTCCCCGGCAGTCCTACTCAAGTTTCCAGAAATGCCGATGCCATTTTTTTCCTGTCATTAATCAGCGGTCGCAATCCTACTTACATTATAGGTGAGCAAGTCAAAGCTGCACCGGTGATTAAAGCAATAGGCGTGGAAGCCATTTCGGTTGGATACATGCTTATTGAATCTGGACGGATAACCTCAGCGGAATTTATGAGCAACACCCGTCCTATTCCAAGAGACAAGCCAGAAATTGCAAAAGCTACCGCATTAGCAGCCGAATACTTAGGTATGAAAATGGTTTATCTTGAAGCTGGCAGTGGAGCAGAGAAATCTGTTCCTAATGAGATGGTAGAAGAAGTGGCTAATTATATCTCTCTGCCCGTCATTGTCGGGGGTGGGATTCGAACTCCCGCAGAGGCGGAACAAAAAGTACATTTCGGCGCATCATTTGTGGTAACAGGAAATGTTTTAGAAAAACGCCGAAATTCAAAAATTATTCAAGAATTCGCTGCTGCTATTCATAGGTAATACCGAAGATATAATATTAACAGCTAAAGTGGTTTTTTACGGAGGTAACTTGATCGACATTCACTCACACGTGCTACCCAAAATTGACGATGGACCAAATAGTTGGGAAGGTTCTCTGGCCATGCTTCACCAAGCTGAGCAAGATGGCATCACTGAAGTGGCTATTACGCATCACATATTAAGCAACATGGCTTACAAACGTGAAGACGAAATTATTGCAAAATTTCAAGAATTACAAGAGAGAATTGCCATTGAAAAGCTCAAAATAAAAATTCATTTGGGCTCAGAGATTTATGTCCAACCTGATATGGAATTATTCCATACGATTTCCACCTATAACAATAATAAGAAATACTTTTTAGCAGAATTTCCAATGCAAGGAATCCCTAAGTTTGTGGCCGATCGATTTTTTGATATTATTTTGGATGGGATGGTTCCTATCATTGCACATCCCGAAAGGAATATGGGCATTATTCGTAACCCTCAACGAGCGTTTGAATTTGTTCAGCGAGGCGCTCTGCTGCAAATGAATGCCAACAGCATATTAGGTCGCTATGGCCGAGCTATTAAGGAAACCGCCATGATGCTATTAAATAGTAATCTCATTCATTTTGTTGGCAGCGATGGCCATAACACTCGTGGGCGTCCTATCCAACTTCGCGCCGCTCGGGAAGCTGTCGTTAGATGTTGGGGAGATGAAAGAGCCAAATTACTTTTCGAAACAAATCCCCGCAAGGCTATCGTGGGTGAAGAAATTGTGCCGCCGGAACCCATCCCCATCGAAGCTTTAAAAGGAAGAGGGATTCTCAATCCAGTGAGCATGATTAAGAGATTTGTAGATAAATTGAAATAATTTTTTTATATTTGATATTTGAATGCCACACTACTCCGTTTGCAGAAGATACTGTTTTGAAACTTGCAAATTAAGCCAAAGTATAATATGTGTCGTTTGAGTTAAATTAGAACCTAATTAACCTAAGCCGGATGAACCGAAGTCAAACTTTTACTAAACTTTGGAAGTTTAGTAAAGTTACTAAGAACATCTTAATGCTTCTGTAAGGTTGCCATTAATTTAATAAATGCTCACTTTTCTTAATTCCGTTGCCTTAATTGGTCTCACGGCCATTGCCATCCCGATACTCATCCATCTTTTTACTCGCAGGAAAATTAAGACGGTAAATTTCAGCAGTCTAAAATTTCTCAAAGAACTGCAGACGCAAAAGATTAGACGGTTGAAAATCCGGCAAATTTTGCTATTGATATTACGGTCTCTGTTAATTCTAACCCTAATCTTAGCATTTGCACGTCCCGCTTTAAGGTCAACTCAATCTTCCACCCTTGAATCTGGAGCTCAGATTACAGCTATCATAATTTTAGATAACACCTTGAGTATGGGTCGCGAAACCCAAGGCAAACGCCTTTTAGATGTAGCCAAACAAAGAGCGTTAGAGGTGGTCAATTTGATGAGGCCGAACGATGAGATTTATCTGTTATATCCTCAAGACCCTCCCATATTTGCTCATGAAGGTCCAAGATACAATTTGGAATCGGTGCGAGAATTGATAGAAAACACCGAGTTGTCCTATCGCCGTACAGATTATGTGAGTTCATTAAGTTTAGCCGATGAGATATTAAATAAATCTAACAACATCAATCAAGAGATATATTTGATATGTGATATGCAGGCCAATGGTCTCAGCTTGGCTGGTCTTGATCAGGCTGGGACAGTATTCAGTGAACGAGTCAAATTATTTGTACTTCCAGTTGCGACAGAAGAGACCGATAATCTCGACATTTTGAATGTGCGCTTTGGAAATCAGATCTTAGAAAAGGGCAGGGTGCTGGAGATAGAATCTGTAGTGAGAAATAACAGCCAAAAAACCGTAAAAGATAAACTCGTTCATCTTTTTGTCAATGGTAAAAGAGTTGGTCAAAGTGCCGTGAACCTTGAAGCTAATTCAGCAGTCAAGGCGGTTTTTAGAATGGTCCCTGATCGAGCTGGGCTGCAATCCGGATTCGCACTTTTAGAAGATGATGATTTGATCGAGGATAACCGTAGATATTTTACCTTTAGCATCTCGGATGAAATACCCGTACTCATTGTGGGTAAACAACAGGAGGACATCCATTATTTAAGCATAGCTCTTCATCCTGAAGAAGATGTAGCTTCCTTTATTAAGATCAAGGAAATTTTATATAAGGAACTGTTACGACAAAATTTGGATGATTACCAAGTAGTAATTTTTTCAAATGTTCCAAACTTAGATAATGCCGTTGCATTGAAACTTCAGAATTTTGTAGCTGCTGGCGGGGGGCTAATGGTTTTTTTAGGGGCGGATGTTGATTTGCGAAACTACAATGAAACTTTTCACAAAAAATTGAATTTGCCGCTGCTAACACAATCAGTTACGAATATGGGTGAGGATCAATTCCTTTCCTTTGGTAGAATCGATTTTAGCCATCCCATTTTTCGAGGAGTTTTCGAGGAGGAGAAAAAGGTCGAATCGCCCTACGTTCGATTTGCGTTAAATATAACGTCAGAAAATCCACTCGATAAGATTATCGAGTATAGTAATGGCGCTCCATTTTTGTTCGAGTCCCAATATCAGAAGGGACGAATCATGTATGTTACCACTAGTCTATCCAGAGATTGGTCGGATTTGGTTTTGAGGGGCATTTTTGTACCTTTAATCAATCGTTGTGTAACTTATTTAGCTAATGCAACTTCTGAAGGAAAAGACGAAGTGGGTGTGGGTGAAGAAATCACTTATTACCCAGAAAGTAAATATTCAACGTCAAAATTGCTAATGGAAAAACCTGATGGTACACAGATTAAGATTAAGCCAGAAGTCGCTAAGGGCAAATACTTTGTGCGATTCACGATGACGGATGCGCCTGGAATTTATAAACTTCGGGATGATGTCAAATTGTTGGCACAATGGGCTGTGAATCATAACCCGATGGAATCAGAAACTTCAACCTTTGAAATTGCAGAATTAAAAAGTTTAATTGATGGCGCTCAAATCTATGAAATCAGAGATACTGAAGAAATAGCCAAAAAGCTGAAAGAATCTCGTTTTGGACAAGAGCTTTGGAAGTACTTAATTTTTGCTACCTTGGTTTTACTATTGTTAGAAATGTTGATTGCCCGCGAAAAGAGTGAATTTGAAAAATAACTTTAGGAGGTCGTTGCTTTACTTTGTACGAAGTCAAATCAGATGATAAAGAACGGGCGATCTTGGTGGGTGTAACTCTTAGCCACGCAGAGCGCTGGAACATTGCAGATCATTTGGAAGAACTAGCTTTTCTTGCGAATACGGCTGGTGCCGTAGTTATCGACAAGATTATTCAAGAAAGGGATAAGATCGATCCGGCCTATTTCATCGGACGCGGCAAGGCCCAATTGATTTCAACCCTCGCTAATGAATCCGAAGCCGATTTGTTGATTTTTGATGACGACTTAAGTCCAGCACAAGTTCGTAATCTGGAACGACTCTCAGGCAAAAAGATTTTAGACCGCAGTGGACTCATTTTGGATATTTTTGCCCGCAGGGCTAAAACTCGAGAAGCCAGAACTCAGGTAGAATTAGCTCAACTGAATTACTTGCTGCCTCGATTAACCCGTCAATGGTCGCATTTGTCTCGTCAGGTCGGAGGGATCGGTACCCGAGGACCGGGAGAAACCCAGCTTGAGGTAGACCGGAGATTAATTCGGAAAAGAATCGGCTCTCTCACGAAAGAATTGGAGAAAATCAAAAATCAGCAGGATATTCGACGGCAGAGCAGAGAAGAAATATTTAAGGTGGCTCTTGTGGGCTACACTAATGTTGGCAAATCCACCCTCTTGAATGCTTTGACTCAATCGGAGGTTTTCGTAGAAGACAGACTGTTTGCTACATTAGATGCTACCATTCGGCGTTTGAAAATGTCCAAGGGGTGTCCAATTTTACTCATTGACACGGTTGGCTTCATCCGAAAACTACCCCATCATTTGGTGGCCTCGTTTATGAGTACATTGGAGGAGGCAAAAGTTGCTGACTTGCTTCTGCACGTGGTTGATGTCAGTCACCCGTTATTTATGGAGCAGATAGCCGTTGTGAAAGATGTATTACGCCAATTACAGATTTCTAATAAACCCACGCTTTTTG
Organism: bacterium; assembly: GCA_046758765.1. GTDB lineage: Bacteria > Zhuqueibacterota > Zhuqueibacteria > Oceanimicrobiales > Oceanimicrobiaceae > JBHIAW01. The sequence goes on along the minus strand of JBHIAW010000112.1, from coordinate 2,031 downwards.
TATTCAATAAGGTTGATAAGCTCGAGAATAGAGCCGTATTCTCCCGCTTAAAGAATGAATACCAACCAAGCGTTTTCGTATCGGCCACCAAAGGTCTCTTCTTAGAAGACCTGAAAAATGAGATCCTTCGAATGTCGAGGGAGGCGGTGACTAATGTCACGTTAACCATAAATATCAACTATTCCTGGATTGTTTCAAAAATTTATGAGTTGGCTGAAGTATTGGAAGTCAAGTACAACGATAAGGACGTGAAGATAAAACTCCTTGCGTCCCAAGAAAAACTCCATATCATCAAGAACCTGCTGCAAGAAAATACAAATGGTCAACATCAATTATCAAAGTTATAAAACTAATATAGAAGATGAACTTAAGAAATAAAATTGTTAAAAAGGTTTCTGTGTTTAATTTTTTAATTTTACTTTGTACCCAGCTAAGCGCTCAGGAACCGTTGGTTAGAAACCGAGAGACGAACCCGAATTATGAAGAAGGCGACTGGATTAGTTATTCTGTAGCCCGATTTGTGACTTCCATAGCCGTTGGGCAGCAATACATCTATTTCGGCACCAAGCAATCAGGCATCAGCCGTTACGATCAATTTCAAAATCGATGGGATTTTCCCTGGACGACCAGTAATGGATTAGCCGATAACGAAGTTTGGGTGGTAGCCTATGATTTTGACACTGGATTTTTGTGGTGCGCAACTCACACCGCCATCAGCTATTATCACCCTACGGCCCACCGTTGGCGAAATTTCTTTAAAGATGAATTCGGTCTCCCCATTTTTGATGAGATTAAATCCATAGGCATAGGTTCTGACAGAATTTGGTTCGAGACCAGTGCGGGACGCTCGTTTGAAACTAATAAATACGGCGGTATTATTTTGCTTGCCAATACTAGTTTTGATAATTCACAGCCAGATAAAAGCATCAAATGGTATGGTGAAAAAGCGCAGGAGAAACAAAAGTACCCGCAGTTTTTCATGAGCGATGGCTTTTTGTTCAACCCGCAAGGCATAGTGGAAGATTCGCATTTCCGACAGGCAAAAGTGGTGGCTGCGGTAGAAGATAACTGGGGAAATCTCTGGATAGGTACGTGGGGACTTGGGGCTGGAAGAGGAGACGTTCAGACCCAAAGATTAGAGATGCTGAGTTTTGGCCTTTGCAATCCAACAGTTAACGCTATGAGTTTTTACGATGATGTGCTGTGGATAGCTGGGGCTAAGAGTTATGGGTCTAACCATGGTATTACAGCATGGGATTTGAGAGGTGACGTTTGGCGCCATTTCGACCAGCGCGATATTATTGACTTACACAGTGATAGAATATATTCCATTACTCTGGATGGTGACAATCTGTGGTTCTCGACCACTCATGGGCTCTCTCGCTATGCTACAAAAAAAGGCAGATGGAAGACCCTTGACAGCTTTTCGGGCCTTTCAGACAACCAAGTCTTTGATGCGGTGGTGGACGACTCTTCCATCTGGGTGGCCACCGCTAATGGTATCGACCGAATTCTAAAGAAAAGTCTATCAAAAAAGGATAGTTTAGTCGTTGAGCATATCAATCCTGGTCATTTGAGAACCATTGAAGTTTACGATTTAGAACTGATGGAAAACCTGTTATGGGCTGCCACCAATCGGGGCATTTATGTATATGACACGCATAAAAAAGAAGGCGGCTTTAGCGATGAAATCGGTGGCCCAACAAATGAAGTGGTTACATCGATTTCTCGGTATGAAAACGAAATCTGGTTTGGCACCTTAAGTGGCATTGAAATTTATGATATTGGTAAGAGAGAATGGCTTGGTGTCCCGAAGGCTCGAACGTCTCTCAAAGCCCCCATCAACAAAATCTTGGCCTCCAAAGAAGCTGTTTGGGCCGCGACAAACAGGGGCGTCATGAAATTTAACCGCAAAAACAAAACTTGGCGAACTTTTAGCACTGTGGATGGATTAATTGACAATCGCGTCAATGCACTTTTGCTGGATGGAGATTATATATGGATTGGAACAAATAGAGGACTTACACAATT
>JBHIAW010000111.1:0-9907 GCA_046758765.1 bacterium | reverse complement strand
CAAGAATTTACAGAACTTAGCACAGCATCCAAAATGAGCCCTATGCAGAGCCAGGCGTAACAGAAATTATCAATGAAACTACGTTGTAAATTTTTCTTAAATAAATAACCCATTGCAATCACTTTACATTCATGATGATTTTCATTCTTGATTCGATTCACATAATATGAATTGGCTTGGGTTTTTCTATGTATGACATGGGTATCGGTAGTCAAGGCAAAATTAAATTTAGAGCTGGCACGAATAAAAAAGTCTTGGTCCTCACCAATGGAGGGCCCGGTCAAATTTTCGTCAAATTTAAAATCCTCTAACACTTCACGTTTGATCAGATACCATCCTCCTCCAATAACATTTAGTTTATGCAATGGATTGTTGGTCTTGCTCTTCGGTGGTTTTAGCATTATCCGCATGGTTTGAAAATAATATCGAAAGGGTCCGAGATAGAATAATGCAAGCACGATTAGTTTGAAATTTACTCCTCTTTCTCCGGGTACCACTCGATAGCCAGCAATCCCATCAAGCCAGGTTGTATTTTGAATTTTAGACAGACAGGTTTCTATATAATTCGGCGGCATGGTCAGATCGTCATCTAAGATCAAGATATAGCTCCCTTGACAGTGTTCGAATCCCTTGTTTTTGGCCTGCGACAATCCCCCTATTCGACTGTCGAGGATATAAATGATATTCGTTTGGATTTGTAATTCATCGATCAAATCGTTAACAGTACATTGAGTATCATTAGAATGACTCTGATCCACAATCACGATCTCATCTGGTTGGCGAGTCTGGGCAAAAACAGAGCGTAACGTGAGCACCAGATCTTTGGTTCGATTTTTTGTCGGAATGATTACCGAGAGGAAAGTAGAGCTCATCAAACCGTGACCCCGCTTTTATAAATAACCGAGCGCTTCTAATCGTTTCAATACTGCAACCTCTAATTTTGAATCCCGGGATAATTTTCGCTTCTCATCAATGTGCACATTTCTTGAGTCCCACGATTTTTTGAATTGTTTGAACCTTGCATGGACATCAGGACGTGCGCTTATTATATTCCTGGTCTCATGAGGATCTAATTCAACGTCATATAGTTCCTCGTTTCCCAAACTATCCTGAATATACTTGTATTGCTTGTCTCGAAGCGCTACAATTTTTTTATCAAACTTGGATAATTCATTTTCCGGAATGCCTGTTTTCTTAGCCACTACCTCCAACGGTGGATTAACCCCTAAGAGCTCAGACACGGCAATCCGGTGGTCATTCACTTGGTTAGAATCAAGGACATTTCGTCCTTCTAGTTGCTCAACTGGGAGATGATTTTCAAGACCAACTAAGGCGGCCAACGTAGGAAAAATATCACTGGGTTGAACTATCTCTGCAATCTTGGTGGCCTTTGGCAATTCGGCGGGAAAGCGTACAATAAATGGAATATGAATCAAGGTGTCATAAAGGCAATAAAAATGACTCATTAATCCATGTTCGCCAAGATTTTCACCGTGGTCAGCAACAATTACTAAGATAGTTTCTTCGAGAAGATTAGTGCCTGCAAGTACCTCATAGATAGAACCAATCAAAGAGTCAAGATAATTAATATCTGCATCATACAAAGCTGTGAGAATTTCAAAGTCTATTTCTGCTTTTTCTTCAGTACCTGCGATATAAGGTAGAGGATCAAGATTCAGGGACTTAATTTGTTTTTTTGTAATTTTATCACTTAGAAAACGCGCGAGAAACTTTTGGGGCGGATTGTAAGGTAGATGAGGTTCCAACAAATTTATGAACAGAAGAAAAGGTTTTTCTTTGTTTCTTTCATGATGAATCCAGTTTTCAAATGTCTTAATAATTCGTTTTCCTCCCAGGTCGTGGCTGTTATACAAAAATTGGCCGTAAACTCCATTCAAAATATTCAAAACTGCATTACCCTTAAAGATGCTTTTTGATACCTCGATAAATTTTCTCAAGGGCTTCAAATGTTTTATGGAGCGGCTGGTAATATTTAAATCATTAGAAGTCTGAAAAAGTAGCCATATCTTTTTGAATACCTCAAATCCTCGATCTAGCCCGAATTGTTCATTTATCCATGAATTGTTGTTAATCGCAACGGTTTGATAGCCCAAGGAAGAGAAAAATTGCGCCATGGTTACAAAATCTTCAGAAAGGCTGTCCGTCCAATTGTTCACCGAATGAAAAGAAGGATAGGTTGCTGTAAACAGGCTGGCATGGCTTGGAAGGGTCCAAGAGCTGTTGCTAATGGCATTGGTGAACAAGATACCCTCATCGGCAATTTTATCCAGATTGGGGCTTGTGTCTTTGGGATAGCCGTAGCACGAGAGATTCTTCGCTCGGGTTGTATCCAAAACAAGCAACATTATATTCGGCAAATACATCTTAACGCTCTAATTAGCTTAACCAAAAGATTTATTTTAGAGACTATACTATTGTAAATTTCTCATATTTGCACAATCAATGTCATTCCCGCATGGTTTAAGCGGGAATCCACTAATAAATTAGGCACGAGATTCCCGATAAAGGCACTCGGGAATGACAATTTCAGTTCGTTTTAGATGATTTTGTCAAAATTTACAGAGCACCGCACTTCAATAGACTATTACAGTTGAAGGTAATTCCTCTATTTCAATTTCCAGACTTTTTGAGGCTATTTTTCGAATAAGCCGCTTAATACAGTGTGGAACAATTCCATAAATTACTTTAGTTAATACGTAAAAATAATACCAATTAGATAAATGAAATGCAGAAATGGCCTGTTTTGCCATTTTTGAAAATTTCAGTTGTCTGGTCACTGCGTTATAATTGGAAAACCAGAAGCTATCTGGTCGAACGTTCCTGATGATTAATGGCTCTGATAAATTCGCTAACTTGTATTTGCGTCCGATTCTTATCCACAGTTCCAGATCTTCCACGTCATCATAATGTTCATCATAGCCACCCATCTCTTTTAGGACAGCGATCCGCACCATAATGCTGCTGTGCTCGAGGGGGACATATTTTACCATCTCGCATTTGATTTCGTAATCCTCCGTTGGCGGAACTCGAATAAATTTCTCTTTCCTAATTTCATCATTATGAAAGGCAGCCGTACCCAACACTGCTACGTCGGGATTTTGCTCTAGAAACTCGACTTGTTTTTCCAAGCGCGTAGGTAACGCGAGATCATCAGCATCAATTCGAGCAATGTACTTTCCCAATGCTAAGAAAATGCCCTTATTTAAACTTTGCACAAAGCCGAGATTCTTGCCGTTGTTTATGAGCCGTATTCGCTTATCCGTAAAAGACCGGACGACCTCTGCGGTGTTATCCTGAGACCCATCGTTGATAATGAGAAATTCAAAATCGGTAAACGTCTGATTCAAAATGCTAACAATGGCCGATGAAATGCGCCGTTCTTCGTTGTAAACAGGCATTAAGACGCTAACTTTTGGCATAGGACTGATCTTAGTTAAAAGTTGAATCCGAACCGCCGCTTCATTGACTGACCTAAATAGACAGTTTTTGAAAGAATCATCGGGGAAAGAAACGATAAAAAATAACCACCAAGAGTTAGAAATGAGCGATTTCCTGATTTGAGAGCAAGAGAAAAGTGAGTCTTAGCTTGTCTGCTTTGACCACAGACAGCGTACTTGATAGCGGAAGACCGATGTACATTCGCAATGAAGTTTTGCAATTCGCCCACAAAATGTGGATTTCTCTTAATTGCAGAATAGATCGTTGTCAACTTGTCTTCCTGCATAGCTTGAATGTGGCGTTCAGAAAAACTTGCGCTGTGTAGTCTTTTTTTGATTAATATTTTCTTCAAATAATAAATTGGATAATTTTCTGCAATTCTAATCCACAAATCATAGTCGTCCGCACCCCGTAGGCTTTCATTAAAGTATCCAGTCTTGTCGAGACAGCTCTTTCGAACCATGGCAGAAGAGTTAGTAATAAAATTACCCAACAGCAGCCGTTTGACCTGCGACGGAGGTTGGGACACTTTAATATCTAACACCTTTTTACCAATCACCCATCCATGTTGGTCGACAAAATAAACCCCAGAACAAATCAACCCAATCTTACTATTATCTTCTAAATAACGTAGCTGCATTGCGAGTTTGTTTGGCAGCCAGATATCGTCCTGATCCAAAAAGGCAATATACTGGCCGCTGGCTCTACTAAGACCCTTATTCTTGGTTGTAGGTATACCAAGATTACAGCCATTTCTAAATAGCCTCACTCTTGGGTCAATGAGGTGCGGTTCAACTTCTTTAAGTGTCTCATCAGTCGAAGCATCATCCACTAACAAAATCTCAAGGTCCTTGAGGGTTTGATTTCTTACACTTTGGATGGCGGTAGAAACAAATTGGCTGCCATTGTGCATTGGAATTATGACAGAAACTCGAGGCATGTTAGGTAGTCATCTCGTTAGGTCTACTTCTCTGAATCATCAAAAATAGCCCCTGAAGGGTCCAATAAGTGATCCAAATAACTTGGCGGTAAACCAAATTAAAAAGAAAGGAAAAATATATCATGATTAAGAAAACAATTAGAGGTAAAAACAAATCAAACTCACTGTGCTTAGAATTCTTAACGCTTAAGAGAGGTGAAATAATAAAAAATATATAGGAACACAGACCAACTATGCCGATTTCACAAAGTAGGTCAAGAAAGGTGTTATCGAATGTAGTGAGCGTGAACAAAGGCAAATATTTTCTTACAAAAATTGGTAATTGTCTGACGCCGATCCCAAAGAAGGGGTCTTGCGAAATGAAATTGCCTGCAAAAAACCAGCCTCTCAATCTGAACAGTAAAGAATCCTTCCCTGTTTGAAAAGAAATCCTATCTAGAAATGCACTTATCAGTCCAAATTTTGACAGCAACACAAAGCCAATTATGCACAGCAGAGCTAAAAACACAGTTATGAATATCAGGCGCTTGATGTTAATCGAAATAACTTCAAACCGTATTAGATAAATCAATAGTAGTATGCCTCCAAACAAGTAAGCCGATCTTGAGAACGTGACAAAAATTCCAAGATATTGAATTCCAGTTGAAAAAATCCAAAACAATTTTTTTTCTGCTCGAAAGGCAAAATATAAAGTTACTGGTAGAATAAACAAAATAAAAGATGACAAAACTAAGGGGTGTCCCACAGTCGATATGACCCGAACCAAACGACCATAGTAATTTCCATCTAAAGTATTTTTAAAATACCAGTGGCGATTGGACAGGTAAAGTTCGGCAAAAGGATTGTAGCCAATGAGATATTCAATAACGGCTAAGATGGAGACTATTGTAGCCACACCACATACGATCTTCAAAAGGAACTCGCCGTCAATGCGCTGACTATTGTGATTCGCGGCTATGAAATAAACCCCTCCACTGCCTAACAAAAGAATAGATAGCCACATCAAAGCATCTAAATCTGTGCCATTCAGTAAGACACTAAATCCCATTGAAAAGCCAAACAGAAAAAATGAAATTAGGACTATTCTGGGAAACGTAAAAGATAAGTGCTTATATTTTTGAAAAAATGTTAGAAATCCAGCGATGGTGATGATAACGAGGGATGGTTGCATCAATCCCCAAGCCGTTTCAATTCTAAATTGAGGGACATAATCTGAAGGAACAAATGCTATGAATACGAAAGGCAATATAGCTAAGAAGGTCAATCTTAAAATAAAAATGCTAGCGACAACCAAAATTAATATTGGCAGATATAGAGTGTAATAGGAAATGAAAAAAGCCATGGCTATCGACAATAATATGACACCACCCAGCAATGCCGCTTTAGGGATGGTAGTGTAATATTTTTCGCTATGCTCCAAATACATCGTTCAAATAGCCTATTTCGACTGGTTCGCCGGACTAATTTTTAAGATTGGGTGTAACACTTGCGAATTCCAAATCCGGTAGGTTCAATAATATTCGTAACTATTGTGAAGGCAATACCAAAAGCGGTAATTAAAGCAGGAAAGTAAGAAATGAGAGCTCGAGAATAATATCCAATCTTAGTCATATCATTAGATGTCAAAGAGGAATTGATTCAAACAACTGTGCTGTTTTTGATTCGCTTTTTTCCATTATCATCATAGTAATGATATTTATAGGGGTAATAATAGGATTCATAAACGCTGTCTACTTTGACACAATTAAGTAACACCCCTAAGACTTGCGAGTTGACATTCTTGAGAAGAGCAAAACTCCTAATCGCTGACTTCTGATTGGTTTGCCCAGCTTTAACCACCAACACCGCACCATCCACCATGGAACTTAGAACAACCGGGTCTGTTACGGCAATGACCGGCGGAGTGTCAAATAGAATCATATCAAATTGTAGATTGAGCTCATCGATCAACTTTTTCATCGCCCCTGAGCCTAAAAGCTCTGACGGATTTGGTGGAATCGTGCCGCATGGTATCAAAAATAAGTTTTCTACCGCTGTCTTATTAATGGCGGCTTTTGTGCTAATTCTTCCTACAAGACGATTGGATAGACCGAACTTCTTGTCTACCTTAAACATGGCATGCAGAATGGGCCGTCTTAAATCTGCATCCACCAGTAACACTTTGCTCCCTTGCTGAGCCATGGTGATAGCCAAATTAGCCGCGGAAGTGGACTTTCCTTCCTCGGGTCCTGGACTTGTCACTAAAATGCTCTTTAGAGGTTTATCCACCTTTGAGTACAGTATGCTGGTCCGAAAAGTCCGATAGGCTTCAGAGATCGGAGATTTAGGAGCAAATTGGGTAATCAATCGAGCTTCTATCTGATTACATTTCTGCTCTTCAGCGCCAACCTTACCATTTCGCCTTTTTTTAAGAGAATTCTGGTCCTCTTTGATAACAGAAATGGAGCCAAGCACAGGGAATCCTAATCGCTCTATTTCTTCAATGCCTTGTACTGAGTTGTCCATGAAATCGAGCAAGAGTGTAATTCCAACTCCCAAACCTAATCCCATAAAAGTGGCTAATAAAAGGTTTAAAATCTTCTTAGGCTTAACAGGGTATTTGGGAGGTTTAGCCGAGTCAATAATTCTAACATTGCCGAGTTGACCGACTTCGGTAATGCGGGCTTCTTCATATTTCTCTTGCATCATCAAATAAATCTTTTCATCAACTTTTGCCGCCCGCTCCAGACGTGCCAGTTTTAGACTGACGTCTGGCAAAGACTCCAAATCAGTAGAATAGTTCTTAACGATATTTTTTAGAGCTTTGACTTTAGGTTGCAGAGCAGCAATTTCGGCTTCCACTTCTATTTTGCGGGCAACTAATGATTCTGAAACTTTGACGGGATCCAATATTTCCTTGGTGGCTAATTTGGCGATTTCGCTTTTAAATTTGTCTTTTAATTCAGCTACTTGTTCATCATATTTCTTTATCTGAGGACTGTTGGGATCATAAACCCCGCTGTTTATCAAATTGGCCACAAAGATAGCACGGGCTCCTTCAATTTCAGCCATTTTCTTTTTCAGCCCCTCGAGGTAAGGACTCATTGAAATTGTTTCAATATCAAAATTGGCTCGGCTTTTGACAAGTTGCTCGTCTATGTACCTGAGTCGCTCTCGAGCAGAATTGAGATCGGTAAGCGCTTCATTATACAGAACTTCAAATTCAGTCAATTTCTGAACCAATTCTTGCGTTTCCTGAGGTAAAGCCACAACCTTCTCTCGCTCTTTATAATTTTTTAACTCTTCTTCGGAACGAACCAGTTCGTCTTTTATGACAGCCAGTTGTTGTTCCAAGAAATTCTTGACCTGTCTGACTTCTTCCTGGCTTTCAAGCTTGTCTTTTTCCAAGTAGGAATGGGCCAAGGTATTGGCAATAAAGGCAGCTTCGGTAGGCGAGGCCGCCTGAACTTGAATCAATATCATGTCCGTGTAGTCAATCAGCTCAATATTGATTCTCTCTCTCAAATTGGCCACCATGGCATCAAATATTTCTTGGCTGTCTTTTTCTTCTTGGTCTAAAACATCAGGTTCGAACCGAAAAAATCTCAGAAGCCGATCAAAACTTGACAAAATCCCAAATGAATTATCGTTTTCACCGCTGCCATTTCCTAAAATCTCTAATCCCTCGGCATATTCGGAGTCTAATAATTTATTTAGTACATTTTCTGCCAAAGTTCTACTTTTTAGAATTTCGACCTGGTTATAAATCTCGTTCCTATTCCGGCCGAATGTGTAATAGGAATATCCAAACAGGGCGTCACCCATATTGGAGGCGTCTTCTATTAACAATTTTACCGAAGCTTCATATACCGGATCGGTCCTGAAAGTAATAATAGCCGTGACTATCAGAACGGTAAGAAGCGAAATGAGTATGATCTTCCGACCTCGATATACGGTATGCAGAAAATCATTTAAACTCAAAGTGTGTGCTTGTTTAACTTCCATGTCTATAACTCATTGTATGAATTAAACATCTCCTATTATGATTCCTAAATAATATGAAGCCATAATATGTTGTTATATCCGCAAACGTATGTCTAAGATTTATTTTATCTTGCTGCCACTTTCACCCAAAAATAAATTTGAGCGATGACAGCAAGCCTGGAGGCAAATTCAAAAAACTTACCTACAAAATGTAAGGTAGACCCTGAAACGACTATCGTGTCTCCTGGGCGAAGTTCTGGAATTAAATGATCATCCCCGGTTTCAATGTATTTTCTTACATCTACGTTTATTACGGTTCTTTGAGTGCCATTTCCATTATGTCCCGTGGCTCGAATCACTTTAATACTTTTCGTCTTAGCGTCTTCCACAGGTCCACCGGCAAATGATATCAATGAGATTAAGTCCGTGTCGACTGGAACCAAATATTGACCAGGACTTTTCACAAATCCCCAAATATTTACCTTCATCAAGAGCTCATCTTCTGACCCTAAGAAGTACTGCGCGCCTGACTTACGCAAGGTCTTCTCTTCTGTACTTTCCTGAGACACAATTCTTGTAGCGGCGCAAATTATGAGCAAGATGGACAGAAGGAAAGTCCTTAATTTTATAGACCTTATTAGCATTCTATGTAGCTCCGACAGAAATATTTACGCTCATCCAATAACTACCTGCAAATTTTACACCAAGAAAAATAAAAACTGTTAGTTACCGAACGCGGCGAAGCCGCAAGTAGAATCAATCCCGAATAAGTTTCGCGATTCGATCCCATAAAGGAGAAACGGATTGTTCCATTGTTCTATTGCTCGATTGTTGAATCCGATCAAGGGCCGCGGCCATCATGTACTGAGATTTCCCAGAATCCAGCAATTCAACAATTTAACAATACAACAATAGAACAATCGCCATCTATTGAGTATACCAACAACTTTAGTTTTTTTAAAGCGGCAGTGACTATTCAGGCTGTCATTCTGGAAGAATCTTTTTTGAATCAACATCCGAACGAACCTTGTTTACTTTGTGCTGAAATTTACAAAGATTCCTACGGAATGACAGGGCAGCCTGAATAGTTACAAGCGCCAATTCTATTGTAATTGAAATTTATACAGTCAAAGATTAATTATGCAGAAATCAAAGGTGGGCTACCTCAAATCCACGACTTCAGTATCCGGGGGGATTTCAAAAGTAAATAGAGAGGTCTCCAATTGGATATTTTGTTTAACATTTCGAACGTAATAGGTATTAACATTATCATTAATGTCGATCTGCTCAATTTTCACAGTTAGCCAACTGGACTTATCCACCCAAATTTTCATCGATTTGATGAAGGCCTCTTTATCTTTGGGCACTAAATTCAAAACGTATGTCTTCTTGCCTTCCAACTTATCTTCGCCAACCAGGTGGGGTACATATTCCTCGGCATATTTGAAAAGAAGATCTTTGGGTAGTGGATTCTCTTCTGATTTAGACAGAAGATCAATAATGACTTGTTGATTGGATTCTGAGTAAGTCCAAACTGTTTTTCCA
>JBHIAW010000110.1:0-9941 GCA_046758765.1 bacterium | reverse complement strand
CAAACCCATGAAAACCATATTCACAGCCGACCAAATCTACTATCAAGACAAATTTCAAACCAGCCTCGGCATTCTTGTTGAAAATGGAGAAATATTAAAAGTCGGGGCGGAAACAGATTTTAGAAACTCAGCCAATGACTCGGTGCATTTCGCAGGCAAAGCGCTCATGCCCGGTACGGTGAATGCGCACAATCATTCCTTTCAATCCCTGGTGCGTGGTTTCGGTGACGACCTTTCCTTCTTCGATTGGCGGGATCGAGGAATTTATAAATACTCACTGGACTTAGGACCGGAAGAGATTTACGTGGGGGCCCTGTTTGCCTTTGGAGAAATGCTCACCTACGGGGTCACCACTGTGTGTGATTTTTTCTACTTACACGATCAGGGTAACGAAAATTCGCGCGCGGTCATTCGGGCAGCCAAAGATCTGGGCATCCGGCTGGTACTCGCCCGCACCATGTATGACTGGGAGACGGGCCCAGCCAAATACCGAGAGTCGGTGGATGACTCTGCTAAAAGATGCCTCGATTTGATGAAAGAATTTAGAGACGACTCCATAGTGACGGTTTGCCCAGCGCCGCACAGTCCCCATGCTGCTTCGCCAGAAATGATCAAGGCCGGACGCAAGGTAGCTGAGGAGACTCACTCTCGTTTTCACATCCATGTAGCAGAAGGACAGTACGAAGTGAAGATGATTTCGGAAAAATACGGCTTCACACCCATGCGCTATTTGGAAGATTTAGGTGTCTGTTGCGATCGGATGGTGGCAGTTCACTGCGTTTGGCTGGACGACAGCGAGCTGGATTTGATGGCCGAGCGTCAGGTTAAGTTAGCGTACAATCCGGCCAGTAACATGTTCCTTGGTGACGGAATCACAAAAATCCGCGAAATGCTGGATCGAGGCATTACCATTTCTCTGGGGACCGATGGGGCCTGCTCTAACAACCGCACCAGCGTGTTTGATGAGATGCGAATGGCCAGCCTGCTGCAAAAAGTCAAGCATTTAGATGCCACTGCATGTACCGCCGAAGAGGTTTTTGACATGGGAACCAAAAACGGTGGGCTTGCGTTAGGGCTGCCAGTTGGAGAGATTAGTCAAGGGTTTAAAGCAGATTTTGTTACTTTAGATTTGCAGCACATCTCCTTGCAGCCCGTTCAAAATGTAAAGAAGAATATCGTTTATGCCATGTCTCCCCAGGCTATCCAAGATGTCATAATTAACGGCAAGGTAGTTTATACAGAAGGAGACGTAGTTCAAATCTCGCTGAAAAAAATAGTTGAACAAGTTCGTAAAGTAACTCGTGACTGGTAATTGAAAATTTTGGAGATGAGTAACAATTCAGGCCTCAACTAAAACATGAACCTTTGGGATTGGAAGGCCATCTTTTATGATTCGCGTCGCAAAATCTTTCCCTTCAGTCTCATCTTAAGAAGTGAGATTGAAAATCTAGAAGAACTCATATCAAAGATTCATTTGAATGATAAGAAGATTTTGGATGTTGGAACCGGTACGGGCAGTGTATTGGAGTTGTTTCCCAACACATGCTCTGTGTTTGCTGCTGATAGTTCTTTTAGAATGATTCAGCAAGCCAGACAAAAGCGCTCTGTTAAGTTTGTTGTGGCCGATTCTGCAATGCTTCCCTTCAAATCCTATTCCTTTCATCTGATCACTGCGGTTGGCCTCTTCGAATATCAAAAGAATTGGTCAGGATTTTTACATGAGCTAAAAAGAATTATGGACCCAAAGGGATTTATTATTGTTACCTACTCTCAGAAAATCCCCTTAAATTTTTTAAGATTATTACTTGGTCATAAAATTTATTTAATGACCTACAAGAAATTTGTTCCGTTGCTAGGCCTTTGCGGGTTTGCCGTTATGTTGGTTAAGAAATCTTTGTTACAACGTCAGGTGCTTATCTACCAAAATGCAAAAAAAATCTAACAAAATAAGATTCAAACGTCAACTGCTACATAGTCGGAAATTACTGCGGCGATTCACAAAATATTTTGAATTCAAATTCACTGGCCGCTGGATGTTTTATAGTTTGATTATTGGGATCGTAGCAGGGTTAGGAGCCATATTCTTTTTCTATTTGCAAGAGTGGATTCAGCAGATTTCGCTGCATAATTTAGCTGGATATCACCCCCCTCTTGCGGGGGGTGAAGGTGAATCAACTGGAGAATTTGGTCTGCCCTTGCACCGTTGGTGGATATTAGTCATTCCCACAATTGGCGGACTAATATCTGGCTTTCTGGTTTATACCTGGGCGCCCGAGGCAGAGGGCCACGGAACCGACGGCGTCATCAAAGCCTTTCATCAAGAACGAGGAATTATTCGCGCCCGCGTACCCATCATCAAAACCCTTGCCTCAGCAGTGACTATCGGCACAGGAGGCAGTGCTGGTCGAGAAGGACCCATTGCGCAAATCGGAGCAGGTTTTGGGTCACTGTTGGCCACTAAACTAAAGCTGCCAGATTCAGACCGTAGAATCATGGTTGTCTCCGGCATGGCAGCAGGGATTGGAAGCATTTTCCGTTCTCCTATCGGAGGAGCTATTTTTGCAGTAGAATCGCTTTATAAGGATGACATGGAGACTGAAGGGCTGGTGCCGGCTATTACCGCCTCCATCATTGGTTACACCGTATTTGCATCGGTATTTGGTTGGCGTACGATTTTTTCAACTGGTAAATATGTTTTTCAAAATCCGTTAGAACTCGTATTTTTCGCGGTATTTGGTCTGTTGTGCGCCTTGTTAGGTATTTTTTATGTAAAGATATTCTACGGAGTGCACGAAAAGATTTTCGCGCCTTTACATATTCCCAGACATTTCAAGCCAGCTATTGGTGGTTTTTTGGTTGGAGTGATAGGGCTGTTTTTCCCATACATCTTAGGTTCCGGGTACGGATGGGTTCAGTTGGCCATTTATGGAAAACTGGCCATTGGATTAATGTTAGGGGCGGCTGTACTTAAAGTATTTGCCACGTCTTTAACTATAAGTTCTGGTGGCAGCGGAGGTATATTTGCTCCATCGTTATTTATGGGCAGTATGCTTGGAGGGGCTTTTGGGGGGATGGCACATAATCTATTTCCTGAAATAATTACCCAACCTAGTGCATTTGTTTTAGTAGGTATGGCTGCTTTTTTTGCAGGGGCGGCCAATGTGCCCGTCTCTGTAACCATTATGATTAGTGAAATGACTGGCAGCTATGGACTTTTGGTGCCGTTGATTTTTGCTTCAACCATCGCCTATTTTGTTGCCAGAAAATGGAGTATCTACAGCCAGCAAATGAAAAATCGCGTCGATTCACCTGCTCATCGAGGGGACTTAATTGTGGACCTTCTCAAAGAAATCCCTGTTCAGGTGGCTTACAAAGCCAATTCTAATTTACCTAAGATTCCGAATAACCTACCTGTCCAGAGAATTTTACCCCTGTTTGCTGATAGAGATGAAGATTGTTTTCCTGTGGTAAACAAAACTGGAGAAATCACGGGTGTGCTTTCCATGGATACTTTACGAGCTGTCATAGGTGATGAAGGTATTGGTGAGGTCATTGTTGCTGAAGATATCAAAACCAATCTTGTAATCGTTACGCCCAACGAAAATTTAAATCAGGCTCTGGTAAAATTTCTTAAAACAAAATACGCAGCTATTCCTGTTGTGGATGCCAATGATCCCAATAAAGTCTTAGGATCGTTAAGTTACCGGGACCTTATTACTGCTTATGACGAAGCCTTAATTAAATGGAGCACAGAAAATTGAGGTCTACTGAAATGAAATACATAAGAAAATTGACCTTCAGTCTTATACTTATTTCCACACTGCTTTTGGTTTGTTCTTTTGCCTATCACCCTTACTTCGGATCAAATTATCGAAAGGAGAATGTAATAGAACAACAAAAAGAGAACAACGCGCAAGCTGCCTCGATGAAAGGAAGGGAGATCTTACAGAAGGCTGTGGAAGCGGCCGGGGGCCTTGAGAAATTTGCAGAGATTAAGAGCTTTCGGATTAAGACTCAAAATGTAATCTACCTCACACAAAATGAAATGCAGTTAACCGTGACGGAAACAGTCATGCTGCCGAACCAAACCAAGCAAGTGATGGAGATGCCGCAAGGTAAACGGATCCAAGTATTGAACGGAGATAACGGGTGGAAACAAATTGGTCAAAACATTTACGCTCTTACCGAGGCGGAAAAAAGAGAAATGAAAAGAGGTTTATTTCGAGACACTATTCGCATTTATCGAATGAGTGGCAGTGAGGATTTACAGATTAAATATTTCGGGGAAGAGTCTGTAGGTGGGGAACAGCTTTATGTGCTACAAATTAAAAACAAATTCGGGGACTTTTTCAATCTCTATGTTGATGCAGAAAGTTTTCTAGCTGTTAAGAAAACCTATCATGGAACCTCTGAAGTTGGTCTGGCGATGCTGGAAGAAATCTACTCTGATTACAGGGAAGTGGACGGCATAAAGCTGCCCTTTCACATCGAGGTCAGAGCTAACGGAAGAAAATTTATCGATTCTGTAGTTGTAGATGCAAAATTCAATTTGGAAATTAGTGAGGAATTTTTTCTAAAGAAATAGCTTTGATTTTTGAAAGTCGGTTACATTTGTACCATTTCCTATGATATCATTTTCTTTAGAAAAGAATTGAAGTTAACATTTTTAGTTGATTTGGACTGAGTAGTTTCTTATTTTTACTTATTATGTTCCAGAAATTCAATAAAGAGGAAGTCATAAAATCCCTCAGAGCTTTTTTTGAAAAAAGAGACGAGATTATCTTAGCCTATCTTTTTGGCTCCGTTGCAGAAAAAAGGCAGAACAAGCTAAGCGATTTGGATGTGGCGGTTTTGGTTGAACCGAAACGACTTGAAGAATTGGACAAAGAGCCGTTTGGATACCAAGCTGCTGTGATGACAGATTTAATGGGGTTGTTTCATACCAATGACGTGGATGTAGTAATATTAAATAATGCAACACCCCTACTTGCCCATGAAGTAGTAAAGTATGGAATTGTTGTGTTTTGCCGAGATGAAGATAAGAACGTGGAATATGAAGTAAGAACACGTCATAGGTATTTAGATACCAAACCGTTAAGGGAAATACAAAATTTTTACTTTAAAGAAAGAATTAAAAAGGGATTGTTAAGTAAGGTAGATTAAAATGGTTAAAGAAGATGTTGTCCGACGACATTTAAAAGACTTAGAACAATCCATCGTTGAGCTAAAGAAGCATCAAAATCGTACGGAAGATGATTTAAGAAAAGACTTATCCTTTTGCTGGTCGGTGGAACATGGTCTTCAAATCGCTATTCAAAATATGATTGACATAGGAGCGCACATTCTTTCCTCCGATTTAAAAAATGATTGGAATGATTATACCGAAGTCATTGACAAAATGGGACAATATGGGATGATTCCCAAGAAACTTTCTCAAAAAATTCGACAGTTCGCAAGTTTAAGAAATATCATTGTACATAGATATTTAGATGTGAATCTGAGCGTCATTTATGACGTCCTTCAAAATCACTTAGAAGATTTCAAAAACTACATAGCTTATATTGAAAAATATTTGGAAAGCAAATCGCAGGAGTAAGGATTTTGGATTCTTAATTGTGAAACTACTATAATCGTATTGTCATCCCTTTTGTCAAAGGGTTTTGTTGAAATCTAAATAGATCTTTGAAAGCTAGATTGTAAGGATATTAACCATTCGCACCTGCTGGCTCGATCAACGCTGACATTGAGCCTTGACTATGGGGAAGCCTCCAGTCTGGGCCGTAAGCATGGATTTGGTCGCGTTTAAGCTCTGCTCGTTCTTTGGTTGTGGTTTCCACAATGACCCGACCTGTCGTATCAACTTCGCAGGCCATGCGGAAGGCTGTGGCTCGGCTGTGCCTGAAGATTTGCATCAACATTTCTATGACGTAGTCATAAGTATGATCGTTATCATCTAAGAGCACCACATGGTATTGAGGAATGTGAAGTGGCTTTTTCTTCTTTTTTATGTCTTTCTTTTTCTTAACTTCAGGAGGGGCTATGGTTTCGACATCTGCGGACATAACATTGTACTCAATTGTCAACTTATGAAACTGTTTTGACTTTTTTTAAATATAATTCCCATTCTTTGAAAAGTCAAGAAAGAACTTTCGTACAGCCTGACTAACATTTCTCAGTTTTGTTTAGCCGTTTGCGGCCGCCCGAAAGCCACCAGAACGTCGTTCAGGATGGAATCTTTTCGATTGGCAGCAGATGAGCATACTTAAGGCTTGTTTCTCAACGCTAAAAAGATTCTTTCTGATGACATTAGGGTCCAGTATTAAGCGAGTGAAAAATGTTAATTACAAGTTATTCAAGAACAAAATGAAAAGGAGAAGAAGATGAAAAAACTATTCCAATTATTCTTGGTTTGCCTCTTTTTATCTGCGCCAATGGTTTGGATTTTCGCGCAAGGCAACCGAGTTGAAAAAGGCAACTTAGTGATCGAAGGCATTCCTGAAATTCCTCAAAGAATTGTTGACCGACTGCTGCAATATCAAAACACCCGTTCCGCATCTTTACAAGATTGGCACCCCTCTGGTGAAGGTATTCTTATTTCTACGCGATTTGGAGAGACCACTCAAATACATTGGGTCAAAACCCCAGGAGGAGCCCGTCAGCAAATCACGTTTTTCAATGAGCCGGTCGGTGGAGCGGAGATGAATCCAGACCCATCCATTCTTGGATTTATTTTTAGAAAGGACGTAGGTGGCTCGGAATTCTATCAACTCTTTTATTTTGATTTAGTAACAGGCCAATACCAATTGCTAACGGACGGAAAATCTCGAAACGGTAACGCTCTCTGGTCTAACAAAGGCGATCGCTTCTCATTTTATTCCACGAAAAGGAATGGCCGTGACTGGGACATTTATGTAAGTAATATTGCAGATCCGCAACGGGCTAAACCCGTTCTGGAAAACACAGGTCTCTGGATCGCCGCTGATTGGTCTCCCGATGACTCCAAGTTATTAGTAACACATTATGTTTCTATCAACGAGTCCTACCCCTACATTTTGGATTTGAACACAAAAGACTTGTCTCAAATCAATCCCTCGAAGGAAAAAATCGCTTACGGCGGTGCTCTGTGGTCTAAGGATGGAAAAGGAGTTTATTTCACCTCTGATGAAGGTACTGAATTTAAGCAGTTGAAATATTATGATCTTGAGACTAAGAATATTACCGTTCTAACCAAACATATTCCCTGGGACGTGACCGATTTTGACCTCTCGCAAGACGGCAAATTTGTCGCATTCGTAACCAATGAAGATGGCATCGGCAAACTTCACTTGCTGAATTCAAAATTGAATAAGGAAATGGATTTACCAGAAATACCAGTTGGTCAAATATACGGCCTAGATTTTAATCCAGAGGGTTCAAAGTTAGGCATGGTACTTAACACACCTCAAACCCCCGGAGATGTTTATGTGCTTGATATCGCAACGAACGAATTGGTGCGTTGGACCTACAGCGAAGTAGGCGGACTTAAAACGGAAACTTTTGTGGTGCCAGAGATCATCCATTATGCCACGTTTGATAAAGTAGATGGCAAGCCACGAACGATTCCTGCTTTTTATTACAAACCGAAAAATCATGGGGAAGGGCCTTTTCCGGTGCTCATTTCAATCCACGGTGGCCCCGAGAGTCAATTCAGACCCTACTTCCGCTCGACCTTTCAGTACTACCTCAACGAGCTTGGAATTGCCGTTTTGGCACCCAATGTGCGTGGCTCTGCCGGTTACGGGAAAAGTTATGTGAGATTGGATAACGCTTACAACCGTGAACAATCGGTTAAAGACATTGGAGAATTACTGGACTGGATTGAAGCTCAGCCAGAGCTGGACGCTAATCGGATAGCTGTAATAGGAGGTTCGTACGGTGGCTATATGGTTCTGGCTTCCATGACGCATTATAACGACCGCCTCCGTGCAGGTATTGAAATTGTTGGGATCAGCAATTTTGTGACTTTCTTAAAGAATACCAAAGAATATCGGCGCGACCTTCGTAGAGTGGAATACGGTGATGAGCGCGATCCGAAGATGAGAGAGTTTTTATTGAAAATATCACCGACCACCAACGCCAACAAAATCTCTAAACCCATGTTCATAGCTCAGGGACTCAATGACCCGCGCGTGCCTGCGAGCGAAAGCGAACAGATCGTAAAGGCCATTCGAGATAATGGCGGCACTGTCTGGTACTTACTTGCTAAAGATGAAGGGCATGGATTTCGCAAGAAGAGCAATCGAGATTTTTATACCAATGCCGTGGCGTTGTTTATGGAAAGATTTCTTTTAGGAGGTGAGGAGGGTAGCAACTAGCTAGTGTTTGAACGAAAACAGTCTTTTCCTGTCATTCCCGCATGCTTTAAGCGGGAATCTCCTGCCTGAAATGATGAGATTCCGGCTCAAAAGATTGCCGGAATGACATTAAGAATCGAGTTTTCGTTCAAACACTAGCTAGTGTTGCGTATGATGACTAAAAAGTGTCAAAAACATAGACCGTGCAATCTTCGTCTTCTGGCATAAAATAAAACCGTAATAGGCTGTGTCTAGTAATTAATTAGTACGTTCGTTTTCTTACAACGAATAAAACATTTCCATCAACCCAACTTACATTATTTACATCTCTAAAATTTTGTTGAAGATTCTTCTTGAATCCATTCAACGATTTCTCAAACTCTTCGTTAGAGTATAAGTGAAATGTGGAATAATGGTGATTACGTGCCTGCTCAACAAGCTTATCCAAGCAAGAGACCCTTTGATACTTAAAAAATTCTTTGTTTTGAATTTCCAATCTCGGTATTTCTTCGAATATACTTTTTAACTCCTCTAATTCATAAAGCCTATTCTCTTTTTGGCTAAACAAAGGGAAATATCTTCCCCAAAGACTTCGCATATTTTGACTTCTTAGCCGAGTGTAAATAAATAGGTAACCTTCATCCTTAAGAACGTGTGATGCCTCATTCAAAAATGCCGAAATTTTAAAATGGTGGATGGCATTAAAGGTAAATACACAATCAAGGGACTCGTCTTGTATAGTTGAATCCTCTGCAAAGGCTTTCTTTATCTGGAAATTTTCAATTTTGTGTTGTGTTAAATGTTCTTTTAATTGTTCCAACATTTCTTTATTACTATCGATACAATAAAGATAAAGTTTATCTCCAAGATATTGAAATAATTTTAAGACATATCTTCCGCCACCACAACCAACATCCGCTGCTTCAATCTTTGGTAATTTTTGTAATTCATCTTTGATATAAAGTATTGGTTCTAAATCAGTTGTTCTCAACTCTCTATAATTTTCAGCAATTATTGAAAAATGTCCATGTATACTTTTGATCATAAACCTCCTAACTTGAAATTACTAAAGACCTTTTTAACTCATCATAAGACAGTTTCACAAACACCACTTAATGTACCATGGTCATATATGGAGCGATTGAGCTATGTTGCTATTGCAACCTTATCGAGCCATGCAGACTCTGCATTACGCAGCCCAAAGTTTTTACTATGTGAAAATGGCAATGACTTGCCGAGAGACGTGTCAAATAGCATTTGCGGGCCTCATTGAAGTCTAAATTCTTGGCCCTTTTAAAATCCCCCTTAATACATTGTACTCTCTTATTAAGAGATTGTTCGATTAAATCAAATAAAGAATTGCAGACATTGTAATATGTCAGTTAACTTACTATTATTTATTTTTTGGTGACTATTCACCCTGTCATTCTAAAACAATCTTTTTTGGGGCTTCGTCCGGATGAACCTCGCTCACCTTGTGCTTGAATTTGCAAAGATTACCACGAAAATATATATGAGTATTTATTTTCAACCGATCCAACACGGTTTGAAACGGTGTTTAAATACACAGTCAGAGACTGTGTAGGATCTGGCTATTTTCATCATTAT
>JBHIAW010000109.1:0-9959 GCA_046758765.1 bacterium | reverse complement strand
ACGGTTACGGTAACATGGAAGACTATGGGTGCGAGTGCCACTTTTGTTGACTTTGCTGAAAGGAATAAGGTCTGGACGCCACCAAAAGACGTTAACGAAGATAATGAAGAAATAGAAAAGTGGTCCACCGACAATCTGACAGACAGTACCATTGATTTAACTGTAACAATGGTTTCCATGCATCGTGCGATCGACCCTGATTGGCAAGGCTACATCGGCAACGGCCATTTCACACTGGTACTCGACGTTGATGGGATCACAGTAAAGCTGGGCGTCAATGTCCACCTCGAGGATCCGGATGAAGGTTTCAGCCACCGTTGTCCAGGTGACTGAATAAACTCTACATACGCCCCTCATCTTTGGACAACCTCTTTGTACTTTCAGGCTTATACTACATCCAGACAGGTTTCTGAATTAGAGAAATGCATAAAAAAGGATATGATTATGGAAAAGATGAATGCAGAAGAAAGAGCCCTTATCGGTAAAGGAAAGATTCTGTTAATGGATGACGAAAAGCACGTCCGGGATACGATCAGCAGGATGCTCACACGGATTGGATATGAAGTGTACTGTGTTAAAGATGGCGCTGAAGCAATCGAGATATACCAATTAGCCCAAGAAATTGGAGAGCCCTTTGATGTGGTTATCTTGGACTTAAACGTACCAGGCGGCATGGGAGGAACACAGACCATGGAAACGTTGATTGATATGGATCCTAAGGTCAAAGCAATTCTTTCAAGCAGTGATACCTATGCTCCGGCAATGACCGACTTCAGGCAGTACGGCTTTAGCGGTATTCTTCCCAAACCCTATAATGTCGTGGAATTATCCAAGGCCGTGAATAAATTAATGACGGAAAGCACGGAAAAATTGACGGTCTTACTCGCCACTAGGGACAATCTTCTGAAAGAAAAAGTGCTTGAAATCCTCAACGAAAAGGACTATCCAGTAGTAGTGGTTAATAGTTGTAGAAATGCTATACAATATATGTTGGATTATGAATTCGACCTGGTAATCTTCGATCCAGACCTCAGAGAACTGGATGGTCTGGGCACAATACAACTAATTAAGAGATATCGTCCCAAGGTGCCAATTGTTGTGACTTCAGACCACACTTCCTATGAAACAGGTGTAAAAATTGCAAGAGTTGGAGTTTACTTTAGAATGGGGAAACCAATAGACGAACAAATTACCAAAGAACTAATTCAAAGTGTAGAAAAAAAAATTAAGAAGAATTCTAGAAATTCATAATAAAGCTTACGTGAGCCTGATCAAGGGAAATAGAGGGAATAACTAAGAGGACTTTTTTTGAAGCCGATGTTTCAGTTTTTGGTGAGCGTTCTCTAAGGATAGAATCGACATAACTGTAGACCCAAATGCCAGCCGAGAATATTAAGAGATTGTTCCGCAACTTATGCAAATTGTTAAACGTATTATAGCGCGATTCGATTTTTGCAGCATTGGTTTCAGATAAATATTTGTCCTGGGCATGTTCTCTCGCCACATGTGAAATCACAGAACCTGCGATGCCAACACCCCACAAAGCCACTAATAGTCGTCCTTTAGTTTTCTCACCTTTGTAAAGTTGTCCCCAACCAGGCAACAACATGGAACGTAGTGCTGCCGCCGGACGCGAGTCTTGGACCAGAACATAACGAACCTCTGTTTTTGCATCGCTACTGTTCTTAATTCTAAGCTTCCACTCTTCTTTTATCTGATTGTAAAAATCTAATATTTTGGGGGAAACAAACAGAGGGTCAAGTTTCAAATCTGGAGTCAGCGCAAGAGCATTCTCAAAATGCTGGCGAGCCTCATCTGTCTTGTTTTGGGAGTAATAAATCAGAGCTAGAATTTTGTGTATTTCAGTAAGCTGTGCTGATGAGAATCTTTGGTAATTATGTAGAGCTGATTTGGCTTTAATTTCCGCCTCGGTAAAATCTAATTGATTGTAGGCATTTCGAATTTCTTCTAAAAGCGCTGTGTCTTTATTTTGAGTCAAAGCGCAAGTAGGTATGTGCAGTATGAAAATGGTGATTACATAAACTATCTTCTTAAAGGACAAATTCATATCTTTCTGAATAATTTAAGCTATCATAAATAAAGAATTACAAAGACAGGCAGAAGCTGAGGTTTAAAAACTGAGTTTTCAAATTCTCTGTGACATAAGTTCAATATTCTTAGTGACCTTTGTGTCTTTGTGGTAGAATAATTCAGGCTTAACGAACAAGCGTCATTTTTTTGCTGTCTCTATTTTGACCCTGCCGCAGAGTATAAATATACATGCCGCTGGCAACAGGCAAGCCCTTTTGATCAGTTCCGTCCCAAAAAACTTCATATTTTCCCGGAATCAATTTATCATCAACCAGAGTTGTAATCAACCGGCCTTGTAGATTGTAAATAGCCAATTTAACAGTAGAATCACTGATTTTCGCAGAGATTTCAAAATTGATTTTGGTACCGGCATTAAAAGGGTTGGGATAGTTTTGCTTCAGGCTGAACCCTGAAGGTACCGATGGCTCTATTGTGGAAACAGAAGTAATGATATCGGTCGCTTCAGCCACTTCCACTGAGGCTAAAACATTTTCATTAGCATCCACTCCTCCCATAACATAAATCTTATTATTTACTGCGATTGCCGCGGAATTTGCCCGGGCCGTATTGAGAGGCGATGCTTGCTGCCATCTATTTAAATTCGGGACAAAATATTCTACGGTATTCAAAACTTGATCGATTGGGTCTCGACCACCCATTACAAATATGGTGTCGTTAACGACCGTACCTGTCAGAGCTCCACGAGGGGTCAACAATTCGCTGCGTTCAGCAAAGCCGGCTGCAAGATGGAAGCGTTCGACAAACCTTAAAGGACCCAAATTACTGAACCCTCCTATTAAGAAAGCTGAATCTCTCACAGCTACCCCAACAAAAGCAGTTCTTTCAAAATGTAACTTCCAATTCGGCGGCCTAATTTTGTCCAGTCTTTCCCATTTTTCATGATCTGGATCATAAAATTCTATGTCATTTAAGAACTTCTCTCCTTCATTAAAGCCTCCTATTGCATACATAGTGTCATTTAAAACCAAGGCAGCCAACCCGTCGCGCTTCTTTTTTAACTCTTCAAATTCTTCCCATTCATCTTTTATAGAGTCAAAGAATTCCACTTCCCTTAAGACTTCTCGCTTGGTACCGCCTCCATCACTCTCGCCGCTTCCCCCTAAGACAAACATCGTGTTGCGAAACACCACAGCCGCCGCGTTTTCTCTTTTTTTTCTCAAATTAGGCAGCCCGGTTTCCCAAGTATCGTTAACGGGATCATAGCGCTCCACTAGATCCACAACCTCCCCGTTCTCATCTCTGCCCCCTATGACATAAATATAACCATTAAAGAGCACGGCACAAAAACCTGAACGAGGTGTAGGCATAGGTGTCTTAAATGTCCAACCTCCGTTTGCTCTTAGATGAGAATTATTAAAGATTAAAAAAACAATAAACAGTAAAAAGTATATCGCCCTTCTCATAAAACTTTCTTCCCCGATTAATGTTGTGCAAAATTTTCACAATTTTGTGCTACTTTTCAACCTGCTTCTCTAATACAAGCAATTAGCGTTCCACTTATGGTTCTTTTTACTGTTTTTACTGGGATATCAAATTCTTAAGGTTAAACTTTAATTCCAAGGACTGGCCGGCTGAAATTTCAATGGGCGTTTGCCATTCACCAAGAACAGGATGCCTCAGGATTAGAGAATGCCGCCCGGGAGACAAAATGCAAGGTCGATCCTGAGGAGGAACCGTATCTTTATATTCTCCATCAATGTAGACCTCAGCCCAGGGACTTACCGTGAGTTTTAATTTCCCCACCAATGTCCAAAGTGAAAGTTCTATATTGACGATCTCATCACTTCTCAATTCGATCCACTTTTTATATTCCGGAAATTCTGGATTTTTGAAGACTATCTCATGCCTTCCGGTTGTCAATGCAATGGAATCTTTGAAAGGCGTCGTGCCAATAGAGTCGCCATCGATATAAATAACCGCCCATGGTGTACAAAAGACGTTTAGGTACCCTAAATTTCCAGTAAGCGATTCTTCATCAGATTTATCCAAAACGACCGAATCAGGTTGCGATTTAAGTTCGACTTGACTTCTTATTGGTTCTTCCTGGGTGGTTACATCTAATCTATTTTCATCGATGGAAATTATAGGAGCTTCATCAAAAGAGTCCTTTGGCTTCACTAATTGATCTAGATTTATGCTCTCCTGAGCTGTCGCCACTAATTCCTGGTCAATACTTTCTGCCGGTTTTAGAGAAACTTCATTTCCTCCATCTCCCTTTGTTTTATTGAAGAACAAACCGTAATAACCTACAGCCAATAGCAAAGCAACGGACAAGACAACAAAAACATAATTTCTTAACTTTATTTGTTTAGCAACTGGCGCCTCCAAGGCTTCAGATGAAAATATTTTTGATACATACGCCTTTGGCTTTTCTAAATACGCTTTAAGATTGTCAGAGCTCTGTGTAAAATTATGTTGAATCTGCAAAGCGTCTAAATCTTGAATCAATTCCTGACAGTCTTGATAGCGATGGGCTGGGTCTTTCACCAACATCTTTTGACAAATTTGACTCAATTCGGCTGGAATGGCGACGCTTTTCCTCAAAAACTGGGCCGGCTCCTCATGTAAAATAGCATTTACATAATCTCCGGGCGTTTTACCAACAAATGCCTGAGAACCCGTTAACATCTCATAGAAGGTAGCGCCTAAAGAAAATATATCAGAGCCCTTTTTGACCTCTTCACCCAGAAATTCTTCAGGAGAAATATAGGCTAACGTGCCTCTCACTTCTACCAACTCCTCATCTTGAGTAGGCATGCGCAAAGAAGCCATTCCAAAATCGGTTAATTTGACCTGTCCTTCATGCGAAATCAAAATATTCGAAGGCTTAATGTCTTTATGAATAATATTCTTATCGTGGGCGGCTTTCAGTCCCTTGGCTGTCTCCAATAGTATAAACCAGGCTATGTCGCAAGGGATCCTATCTCTCTGGATGAGATCGTGGAGATTAAATCCTTCGATGAATTCAGCGGAAATATAGGTAAACTGATCTTGTCGTCCGTAATCGTATATGGCTACCACGTTCGGATGCTGAACCTTGGCAACGAGCTTGGCCTCTTCCTCAAATCGCTGGCTTAGCTGTTCATCTTGGTTAAACTCAGGGCGTAAGAGTTTTAAGAGTACCATCCGGTCCAAGGACGGTTGATAACCTTTATAAACTAAAGTTGTTGCGCCCTGAGAAATTTCGGCGAAAATCTCGATTTCACCGATGTGTTTTATAAGTCCCATTCTTTTATTTTATAATGAAGCCATCTTCGCGAGACCCCTAGAATTCTCGCGGTCTCTGAAATGTTACCGTTTTGTTCTTGCAAAGTTTTGCTAACCAATCGCTTTTCGATTTCCTTGAGTGGAAGACCCGTTTCAATTAGGTCCGTAACCTCACCCTGAGGCAATTGTAAATCTTCAAGAGATATCAAATCCCCTTTTGCCATCACAGCCGCCCGCTCAATGGTGTTTTCCAATTCTCGCACATTTCCAGGCCATGAATATGCAACCAGGGCCTCCATCGCCTTTTTATCAAACCCTTTGATTTTGCCCCTCTTTTTTGAAGCAAATTTGTCAAGAAAATGATGGGCTAAAAGCGGAATATCTGTTTTTCGCTGTCGTAAGGGCGGCATCTTTATGCAAATGGTGTTGAGACGATAGTAGAGGTCTTCTCGAATGCTACCTTGGTTAACTAATTCTATCAGCACCTTGTTGGTGGCAGAAATGATTCGAACGTCTACTTTACGATTTTGATTTTCGCCGACCCGTTTGATTTCCCCTTCCTGAAGAACCCTGAGCAACTTGCTTTGTATCTGTGGACTCAAATCACCGACCTCATCCAGAAAAAAGGTGCCACCATGAGCGGCTTCAAATAAGCCACGTTTATCAGTTATAGCGCCTGTAAAAGAACCCTTTTTATGTCCAAATAGTTCGCTTTCTAAGAGATTATCGGGCAGCGAACCACAAAACAGTGCCACAAAAGGCTTATCTTTTCGATGCCCGTTATAATGAATGGCTCTGGCCACCAGCTCCTTACCGGTGCCGCTTTCGCCTTCGATGAGAACCGAAGCATCCGAATCTAAGACTCGAGTCATGACATCAAATACTTCTCTCATTTTTGGGCTTTGCCCAATAATCTCACTAAATGCATGTAAGCGCTGAACCTCCTGTCTTAATCGTCTATTCTCTTCACGGAGGGTCTGATAAAGCTGAGCGTTTTCAATGGCAATCGCCGCCTGATTCGCAAAAGCAGTTAAGAAAGGCAAACTGTCTTGGGTAAATCGGCCACGTTTGCTTAAGCTGTCCAAATAGATAGCACCAATTTGTCGGTCTTTGATGTTAAGTGGCACGCAAGCAATGGACTGGATTTTTTGAATGACGATGCTTTCTGTTTCACCATATTTCGGGTCTTTTTGTGCTTCGTAAAGCAGGACCGGTTGGCC
Source organism: bacterium (assembly GCA_046758765.1). Lineage (GTDB taxonomy): Bacteria > Zhuqueibacterota > Zhuqueibacteria > Oceanimicrobiales > Oceanimicrobiaceae > JBHIAW01. The sequence continues at coordinate 3,420 of JBHIAW010000109.1, read as the reverse complement.
GTTGCGCAGTACTTCATGAACTACACTCGTAGAAATTCCAGTGATATCATCTATCTGATTTTCTGAAAAATTCCGACTGCTTTTGATTTCAAAACCTTGAGGGGTTGACGAAGATTTCAACAGCACAAACCCTCTCTCCGCTGTCAGAGTTTCCACAGCAACCTCCAAGACCTTTTCGAGCAAGGGATCAATTTCTTGAATGCTGTTTATGATTTGTGCGATGTCAGAAATTGCTTGTAAAGATTCACGAGGGTAATTTTCACTTCTACTTGTCATGCTAAATCCTCATTCAATGCGAAAGCCTGCTTCCTTAGAGCGACTCAAATTTCCAAATTCATCCACAACCGAAATAGTCCAAAAGTAGATTCCAGTGACTAAAGAGTCCGCAACAGTTACGGAATTCATAGTGTTATCAATATCAGACAAGGTCCATACGACATTATTTATCCCTTGATCAACCCGCACCACCTCTACACTGTATGAAAAGTTAAATGGCAACGTGATGAGCCTCCAGATAAGTAACGGTCTCGGCACCAGCAAAATTTCTTGTCCAGTGGGTGCCTCAAATTCTGGGGATTCTTCAATAATTCTGGCCAAAAAATTTGGTCGAGATCTGGTTTGAAAGCCCGCTCTGTCGTGAGCGCTTAAGAATATATCGCGTCCTAAAACGTCCTGTAACTTTCCTCCAGGTAACTGAGATTGTGGGATATTTTTCATAAACGTTCCGAGGGTTTGGGTCACTTCCAAAGTATCCAAGAAATTCAATTCAGGGATCTGAATTTGAACTAATTCAATGTCATTAAGCCCGTCTAGGTCTTCTACTTGCGCGATTACTCTTAATAAATATAAATCATTTTGAGGCCACCAGCGGCTAATGTGAGATGAAGTAATGGATATATTTGAAATCCCTGGTAATGCGTCTAAATTCAATTGAACCTGCGTTGTTTGTCCTAACTGCACATCAACAGAAACGGTATCTGGAGCATAACCCTCTTTCCCTGCTGAAATACGATAGCTCCCAACAGGAATATTACTCAAAACAAATTGACCTTGAGAATTTGATTTTGCAGAAAAAAAACCCGGTTCCATTTGAATTTTGACTTCAGATAATGGGGTAAAGGGAGAATAAAAACTTAGGGTTTGGCCTGAAACCGAACCTGCATTTTTAAAATTCTCTGATTTCGGATCCAACGGGTTGGTTCTGTCGGCATTATTAAGACAACTCACCAGGCTAATCAAACAAATTGAAAGAAATGGACTTACTTTTGCAATTGAACATTTCATTGGGTTACGTTTAGATAAGTTCCATCACTAAAACAAATTTTAAGATATAACATATTAGTCTAAAAATCAATAAAAAAAGCCCTCAGTTTGCCTTGGAGCAGCTTTCTTATTCAAGAGAATATAACAAATCTCATAAACTACTTGCGCGGAGGGATATGAGCGCCGCAGAATTTACTTTGTACAGTATCGTGTCTTTTGCTGACAGGGACAACTTGGTCTTTGTTGCATCCACGGCACGTGCGCTTGAGCCGCAAAATAGTGATAAGTACTGCCTGAAATATTGGATTCATTTATTTACCTATCTTTCTTGTGGATTTCGGAATAAATTCGTGATCTCTGCGATCTTATCTGGGGACCCAAGGACAAAAAGCACATCATTAGCAAGAAGTGGCATGTCTCCGTGTGGATTAGTCAACATTTGTGAGTCCCGACGGATTGCCAATAATGTGACGCCATATTTCTTTCTCAACTCAATCCGAGCCAATGAGTTCCCCACTACGGGTGATTTTTCACCAACCCGCAACGTACTGATTTCAAGATCGGGAAGCTGAAGTTTCAAATCGGAAAAGGAGGCCGATGCTTTGGAAAGACTTCGAAACATATCGTAACCATCGGATCGCACTTCGGCGATAAATCTCTCGATTTCATCTCTGGGTATAAGGTATTTCACCAAAACCCGAGTAAATATTTCCACGGATGTTTCAAACTCCTCTGGAATGACTTCGTCCGCACCGAACTCATACAACGGCTTCATTTCTTGAAGATAGCGCGTTCGTACTATTAAATGAACCTTTGCGTTTAGTTTCCGAACGATTTCGGTAATTCGGCGGGTTGCTGCGGGATCGTTAATTGCTACTACCACAATTCTTGCATCTGTAACATCTGCGTGCTTAAGGACCGCCTCCTGGGTTGCATCACCATAATAAATCGATTCACCCTTTTCTTTTTCGGCGCGCTCCATTTCAGGGTTCATTTCAATAATCACATAGGGGATGCCTCCTGCTTTGGCAGCTCGCGCCAGATTTCTTCCGTTCACTCCAAATCCTATGATGATAAGGTGGTCTTGTTTCCCGGTATCCTTTATCTCTTGCACGGGATACAAGCCGGATTTTAACCTTGACGGCAGTGGCAACCGCAACACAATATCTACTATGCGAGGCGCCAGGGCGATAATGAAGGGCGTCGCTGCCATGGTCAGTACAGATACAGATAGAAACATCTGATAAATATTACCGGCAAGTAAACCATGTTCAAGCCCGGTCTTAGACAAAATGAAAGAAAACTCACCGACTTGACTGACTGCCAGTCCCACTAACATTACAGTGCGGAGTGGGAACCCCAATAATACGGTTACAAAGCCCGCGATGATGGTCTTTAAGGCCAACACGCTTAAGGCTATTAACACAATGAGCTCCGGCTGCTGGAAAAGAAAACCGACATCAAGCAGCATGCCAATGGAGACAAAAAAGAAACTTGTGAAAACATCACGAAAGGGTAAGACATTGCCGAGCGCCTGATGACTGTATTCTGATTCGGATATGATGAGTCCCGCTAAAAAGGCCCCCAGGGCAAGGGAAAGCCCTGCCATGGAAGTTAGCCAAGCAACGCCAAGGCCTATCACAACCACGCTCAGGAGAAAAAGTTCACGGTTGCGCGTCCTGGCAATTTGATACAACACCTGCGGCACAACCCATCGAGCGCTAATAAGCACCAGCAGAATGATGCCGATTCCTTGAACCGCGAGAATGAGTAGGGATTCGCCCAAATTGCCGTGTGCCCCGGCCAGCAGAGGTGTGAACAATATCATCGGAACGATAATCACATCCTGGTAGATTAAGATGGCCAGAGTGGTTCGTCCGTGGGGGCTGTCAACTTCCGCGCGTTCCTGCATAAGTTTGAGCACAATAGCCGTGCTGCTGAGGGCCACAAGAAACCCGATGAAGACCGCCTCGCCGAAAGCCTGCCCCAAGCGCGCGGCTATGAAAAAGGCAGCCAAAATTGTGAGCAACACCTGAAGTGAGCCACCCAGCAGGACGGATTTTTTGACTTGCAACAGATTTTTAAGCGAGAACTCGATGCCGATGGTAAAGAGCAGCAACACCCCCCCGACTTCAGCTAAAATTTCGACTTCGTGAA
>JBHIAW010000108.1:0-10002 GCA_046758765.1 bacterium | reverse complement strand
TAAGAGAAAAATAATGTCATCTACATCGGAAGGAATCTCTTTTGGTTTCAACTTTATTTTCCTATTTATCTTTACAATTTCAACCAAATTAATTAAACCTAACATGAGTTCTTCAACTGAAGTTCTAAGGTCAAGTATTCTATTTGTAAACTTATCTCTATTCAGGACTTCTTCAATTTCGTTAAGAATTTCGATGGTCACAAAGAGTTTCACCTTACCAACTTTTACTAATTTCAAAATTTCATGGGGTATTCCGTTCCATAACAAGGCAGAAACCAATACGTTTGTATCCATTACAACTGCCACTGATTCCATTTTAGTAATCTATTATTTGGCTGATTTTTTCTCTTGGCGATAACGATGTACCTCTTCTACTATTTCAGATAATGGCATCTCCTCTTTCGAGTTTCGCTCTGCTATAGAGACTATGTCGGGTATGTGGATTTTTTTTAGAATCAATGTATCGCCTTTAAGAAAGGCGGCAAGTTCTTTTTCTGTTTTAAGCCACATTCTAATCTTATCAGAAAATTCAATTTGTAAGTTGGGTTTGATCTTAGCTATTTCCATACAATACCCTCTTAATTAATTTCATCTAAAAAACTATTTAGACTATTTTGTAAATTAATTTAACCAATTTGATCAAAATAATCAACTTAAAACTGGAATCCTTTTGAGTAGACGAGGATTCTTAGCAAAATCACACACAGAAAAGAAAGACCAAAATTTGTTGCAATCCAGCTTGTCTATTTGAAGTAAAAATAATCTGGTTTAGCCGGGGCCTGGGTGTTCAGATACCACTCCTTAACCACCTCTTCCGCTGGCTTGCCGTTTGGTGTAAATCCACTGTGATCCTTGCCGCCACGTTCCAAATAAGTCGGCCATTTCCACCAGTAGAACCCGAAGAACCACGGTTTATCCCAGAATACTTCAAACATTGCTCGATAAGCCAGCGCTTGGTCCTCTAAAACAACCGCGCCACGCCAATTGTGTTCATGAGGGTTTTTCCACGGATGTGCCATGCTGGTGAAGCCTATCTCCGTGAAAAGAACGGGCTTTTGATATTTCTTGGCAATGTTTTCAATTTTGGGTAAGACCTTCTTAGCGCCGTTTTTCAAATCTTCAAGCGTTGCACGGCTCTTGTTAGAAAGAGGATAATAACAATTCAAACCGATATAATCCAGATCATCCCAAAAGGAAAGAGTTTCAAATTCTTCGCCCCAGTTGGCCGCATATACCAGCGGGCCGTGATAAATTTGTTTGATTTTGGCAATCATCTTGCGCCATTCCACTTCATGGCCCCTGGTGGCATGTACCAATTCCACTCCAATGCACAAAATATCCGCTTGATACATTTCTGCCAGTAACGCATAGTGCCGAATCCAACTGTAATAATGTTTAAAGAATATTTGCCAGTCTTTTTCGCTCTTCATATTTATCTCACCCGGCCAGCCCCAGTGTCTACTGTACATGAGCAGGTGTGGTTTCAGCATCAGGCCCATTCCCAACTTTTTCGCTGCATAAAATGCCGTAATAATGCTCTCGTCGTTTTCTGCACCGGCTCCAAAAGAATAGATAAAGTAGCCGGGCCTGTTTCGATCTCTCAAGTAACCGAAGGGGCTTACTGAAATCCACTCCACTCCCAATGAACGCAGCTTTTCTAAAGATTCAAAGGATTTTCTGGACAGATAACCATTATATATTTGGTAGCCTTCATGGGCATAGCAAAAGCCTTTTTGAAATTTCGGAGCTTTCACATGCTGGTCTGTTTCTCCCCCTTGGAGACCTTCGACTCGTAGTTGATCTAAATAAGCGAACCATCCATCTTCCAATTCTTGCAGAGACATCCCATTCAATTTCTGCCTTGGCAACCCAGATTCGGGCCAGGATTTATACAATTCTACAAATTTCTCCCAACCAACTTTGACAATTAAGAATTCCACAAAGCTGCCAGCTAAGGGTCGCATAAATAGATAGGACTCTTTACCGTAGATTTTTGAATCCAGAAGCGCCTCTAAGGAATTGGCGTTTCCTGTATTGTAAAAATACTTGGCCCAGTATCGAAATCCGCGCTTCCCCCAGCCTTTCGAAAAGTAGATGCCTAAGCCCTCTTGCAATGCAGCAGACTTAGGAGTACCGAGGAGCTTCGAGAAAATTAATCTGGCATCCGAATAAAAATCATGGCCTTTCAGTTCACTACTAAATAGCGCATGAACCTGCCAGCGCTTCGCATTGAAATGGGACAAATCGGTGTTTCCGGTCATCAGACCTTTGTCTTCTAAGTGTTCGTACAGGTGATATTCGATCTTAGGAAAAGGGGTCAAATGGCTTGAGGAAAGATGCAAAAGTTTGACTAACTTATTAATCCGCCGTTCCTGTTCATGTGCTAATTCTCCAATTTCCTGTTTTGGAACTGAGCTACCGTGATATATAAAAACGTAATGCTCTGTTTCCACTATTTTATTTGAATCTTCTAAGTAATTCCTAGTCTTTTCTGAATCAACAATCCAAGTACTGTCTTTTTTCTGCTTAAAAAATCCAAAAGCAATTCCTTGACCTTCTCTAAAAACTCGAAAATCCCCAGCGCGCGTAGACAATGGGTAGAAATTTTCCAGAAAATCAACAATACCAGCATCCGAGTTACCAGAAATGACCGAAATAGGTAAGGCGGGCTCCAATGGATTTGGGTAAATAGAAATTACGTATACATCTTTTTCCTCAGAATAAGAGTTTTCTGCAATCAAAAACCTGCTATTGTTTGATTTCATTGGAAGTTGATCATTAAAGTTTGCCAAAAGTGAATTAGAGGTAGGGGTCCCAATTAACCAAATGGGCAGTTTGGTTATTTCCTCAATCGTCACTGAACTGTCGGGTTTGACAACGATTTCAATCCAATTGACTTCTTTAGCAAACTTTTGAGCGAAGTCTTTGTACGCAGCCGCGAACTCCGGAGCCCCGGTGCCGTAAATCAGCAGTTCTTTTCTGATACTCCAAAATTTTTCCCGGAGTTGCCTTTTTGTTGGCCATTTAGAGATGCTTGATTCAGAGTCTTTGTTCTGTTGACCATTGAATTTAAACGAGTGCAATAAAAACACCGTGCTAAGTAATAAAAATGTCAACAAAATCCAGAACAGTTTTTTGTTAGAGTTAATCATATTAAATCTATGACAGCTTTCATAACAGTTGTTAATCTAAAGTATTGGCAATCGAATCTTTGTTTTTGGGGCAAAAGGATTACGCAATCATTAACATTGCTCTAACCGCAAAAAATTCCAAGAAGGCGCAAAGGAATTCAATGATGGCTGTCATAACTTCTCTTGAAACATTCATTAATAAGAAACGAAAAAAGCCTCTTCGAGTTTCTTCGAAGAGGCTGCGAAATCAACACCTTAGCCCTGGCTAACTCTTGCCTTGAATGAAAATCTCGGCCTCTCTTACATCGTCATAGCTGCCAATAATCAACGGCGTCCTTTGATGAATGGATTCTGGCTGTATTTCCAAAATTCTTTGTTCCCCATCGCTAGCATAGCCCCCGGCGTGTTCTACAATAAACGCCAAGGGATTGGCCTCGTACATCAAGCGCAGCTTTCCCCTTGGGTTCTTCTTATCGCCCGGGTAAAGAAAGATTCCACCATAGAGTAAATTTCTATGAAAGTCTGCCACAAGCGAACCAATGTAGCGAGAAGAATAGGGTCGATTTGTTTCTTTATCCACCTGTTTGACATAGTTGATATATTTTTTGGTACCCTCTTCCCAACGCTCTGAATTGCCTTCATTCACGCTGTAGATTTTCCCTCGCTTGGGTATCTTAATGTTGTCGTGCGAAAGTAGAAATTCCCCCACACTGGGATCATAGGTAAATCCATGTACACCGTTGCCTGTGGTGAAAACCAGCATGGTTGATGAACCGTAAATTATGTAACCCGCTGCAATTTGTTCTGTTCCCTTTTGAAGACAATCTTCTAAAGACCCACGCTCGCCGCTGGAGATTTTTCTGTAGATTGAGAAAATCGTGCCTATGCTTACGTTGGCGTCAATATTTGAAGACCCATCAAGGGGATCATACAGAAGCGCATATTTCCCACTGGGAAAACGTTCGGGAATGGGAATGATGTCTTCCTGTTCCTCAGAGGCCATGACACACAAACGACCGGTGTGGTCTAAGGCTCTAAAGATAATCGAGTCGGCGTATTCATCGAGCTTCTGAACCTGCTCGCCGTGAATATTAGTCTCTCCGGTGAAGCCTAAGACGTCTACCAGACCGGCTTTGTTCACTTCCCGGGAGATGATTTTAGCGGCCAGAGCAATGTCATTCAACAAAGCGGAAAATTCGCCCGTAGCTTCAGGGAATTTCCGCTGGGTCTCGGTAATGTGACGTTCAATGGTAACCAGTTTGGGAATCATTTCTTAGCTCCTTGTTTGATGTTCATAATTGACGGAAATGACAATACTTAAGAACTATCGAAGCATAAAAGATATACATTCCTTAAGAGAGGATTGCAGAATTACACCTATTTTGTGAGGATCATATCTTGGGCAAATTATGAAAAAAAAACCTGATTTGCAACTACAAATTTATGAAATAATTGACGCAACTCATGCCATCGTCACACTTTTTTCTTGACAGCGCGCAGATGGTTGGTTATATTACCTCGGTTATACGAATAGATTGATGACGTAGTTGATACACTCAATTTTGGGATACTTAGAGTCCATAACTCCTATATTTACAACAGCCGATGAATTGGTAAAATAGACTTAATCAACGACTTCATTGATTGGCCTGTTGAGACTGTCGAAAAAGTTCCCTTCCTGTCATTACGAGGAACGAAGTGACGAAGTAATCTCCAGATTCTGTGCCTAAATCAAGGGGACTGCGTCGTCATTGGCATTCCTCGCAGTGACATCTTAGGCTTTTTCGACAGTCTCGTTATGTAAGAAATGGCATAATTGTTGCAAGTTTTGTTGCGTAATTTGGATTATTACAATTAACGTAACTATTCAGCCCTTACTGTCATGCCTTAGGCATCTTCCCTTGTACGAGCACTAATTTGCAAGCTTGCAGCTCTGTGGTTATGGAGGGAAGATTCCTAACGGAATGACACCTGAATAGTTACCAATTAACTTTAATAAAAATAAAAATCGGATTGATTCAAAAAAGGGAAATTTGTTTTTTCTCACCCCCTAAAGAGGTGAAACGCAATGAAAATCACCCCATTTTATCAAAGGTTGGACGTTAAGTTAATTTTCGGATTGATCCTGTCACTGCTGGTTGTAGGTCTACCCTTTTTTGTTCTCTTTTATAACTTTCATAAACATCAACTGATCGATGGATTGAAAGTTTCCACAACGAATTTAAGTAGATTGGTGGTAAATACCTTAGAAACAGCTATGTTACAAAAAGAGCCTCACTTACTTAATGAAGAGGTAAAAAGACTCTCTGAGCAATCCGGTGTGGAACGAATTATGATCTTGAATAAAAGGGGCGAACTAAAGATAACTTCTGATCCAAAAATGATTGGAAAAGTCTATGAAAACAATGTTGATCCAATTTGTTTGGTTTGCCACCAGTACTCTCCGGTGAAACGAAAAAATACGACTATTGCTAAAGATAAAAAGCGTACAGAAATTTTCAGAAATATGAGCCTCATTTATAACCGGCCCAGATGTTACGACTGTCATGATGCTGAAGAGAAAATAAATGGAGTTTTGGTGATGGATTTATCCATGGCTGATACTCGACGGCAGTTGGATTCGAACAATAAGAAAATATTCGGTATGGCTTTCATCATGATTCTGATTACCAGCGTAGTGTTGGGCCTTTTAGTAAATAAACTTATTCTTCAAAGAATTAAGAAGTTTACAGACACGACGCTTCGTATTAGTGAGGGCAATTTGGATGAGGTGATCGAATTTAAAGAGAATGATGAAATTAGCAATCTGGCCAAAAGCTTTAACAAAATGACGGCCAATTTGAAAGATACTTTGAATGAAGTGGAGAGGCACAAGGATTACCTGGAACATGTTATCAATGGTATAGACGATGAGATCGTAGTAGTAGACCGGGACTATAAGATTGTCACCGCCAATGATGCGTACTTGAATAGGTGCCATGACTCTAGAGAAAATATCATTGGAAGAAGTTGCTCGATGATTTTGCAAAATTCGGAAGTTCCCTGTGATCAGGACTTGTTGAAAAGGTGTCCTGCTAAAACAACTTTTGAGGAAGGCACCCTGCAAAAGACATTACACACTTTCCTGGACAGAAGTGGAAAAGAGAAGTACCTGGAGATTTATTGCTCTCCCCTTCGGGATGAAAAAGGGGAGGTCTTTCAGGTGATCGAGTTAAGAAGAGATATTACAGAGCGCAAGTTTCTGGAAGAAAAACTGATTCACACCGAAAAGCTGACCTCTATCGGCCGGTTGGCCGCCAGTGTGGCTCACGAAATTAATAATCCTTTGGACGGCATACAAAATTGTTTGAATATTATCCAGAAAAATCCTGGCAATACAACCAAAGTGAGAACCATGTTAGAGTTGATTTCTGAAGGAATAGAAAGAATTGGTTTTATTGTGCGAAGGCTTCTAATCTTCTCCAAGCACCACAAGCTAAAGATGGAAATGATAGACTTGAACGAGGTGATGGAGAAATCTGTTCTGTTGATTAAGCAAAAGATTGAAGACCAAGGTATTGAGTTGGAAACCAATCTGGATAAATCACTGCCCAAGGTATTTGGCGACCCGTACAATCTCTCGCAAGTTTTTATAAATATTCTCATTAATGCATCCGATGCTTTGGATGGTAAATCTGGTGGAGGCATTAACATTGAAACCAAAGTACTAAACCAGAATACAAAGCCATCAGTGCAGGTAAGAATTTCAGATAATGGAAATGGCATATCCGAAGAGAATTTGGAAAGGATATTTAGCCCCTTCTTCACTACCAAAGATACAGAGAAGGGCACAGGTCTGGGACTCTCTATTAGTAAAAAAATTGTCGAGGAGCACGGCGGTAAAATCACGATTACCAGTAAGCTAAACCAGGGAACCGTCGTGAACGTTTTGTTACCCGTGTGAGATGAAAATATGAAAGGCAAAGTTCTCGTTATTGATGATGAAAAGCTAAAGCGCATGACGCTGAAGACTCAACTGGAAGACGAAGGATACAGTGTCGAGATTGGAGAGAATGCTTTTGTGGGTCTCGACCACCTCAGGAAGAGTTCTTTTGACGTGGTGGTTACGGACCTGCGGATGCCGTCGATGGATGGGCTCACCTTTTTGAAAGAGATCAAAACGCTTTCACCGGAGACCGAAGTGATTATGATGACGGCCTACGGTACGATCGAGAATGCGGTTGAAGCCATGAAAGAAGGGGCCTATGATTACATTACTAAACCTTTCCCCTATGATGAGTTGTCCATTAAACTGAATCGTTTGATTGAACATCAGAAGGGGAAAGCGCAGATCGAGGCCCTGCAGAAAAAAATCGAATCTCAGTATCGCTATCAGAATCTCATTGGACGTTCCAAGGCCATGCGAACCATATTTGAGAAGGCTGATGCCGTGGCCGATAGTGATACGACTATTCTCATACAGGGGGAAACTGGAACCGGAAAGGAGCTTCTCGCCAACGCACTCCATTACAATAGCCACAGAAAATATGGCGCTTTCATAAAGCTAAGTTGCGCCATTTTGAATCGTGAAATCCTCGAAAGTGAGCTTTTTGGTCATGAAAAGGGGGCTTTTACTGGAGCGCTACGCCGTAAACGAGGGCGGTTTGAGTTGGCGGACAAGGGCACCATTTTTTTGGACGATGTGGATGACATTCCGTTCGAGCTTCAGGTGAAGCTCCTCCGGGTGATCGAAGACAAGACTTTCGAACGGGTCGGGGGCGAACAATCTTTAAAAGTGGACGTGCGTGTGATCTGCGCCACAAAGAAAGACCTTAAGCAGATGGTCTCTGACGGTAAATTTCGAGAGGACCTCTATTATCGTCTTAATGTGGTTAAGGTTGAGCTGCCACCATTGAGGGAGCGCCGGGAGGACATTTTACTTATGGCGCAGCATTTCCTAAAAAAACTCGCCAAAGAGAAAAATAAATCGGTAAAGCATTTCTCGCCTGAAGTACAAAAGATTTTACTCACTCACGATTGGCTGGGTAACGTGAGGGAGTTGGAAAATGTTGTAGAGCATGCGGTGACCCTTTCCAAATCAGACCGAATCACCGAGGACGACCTACCTGACTATCTCCAGGATGTTCGGGCACAAGGAGGCTTGTTTTCGCTCGACGTTGGCGGAAACAAGCAGATTGACTTTTCAGAGGCCATTAACGAGGTGGAAGCCAGGCTCATTTATTGGGCTTTAAAAGAAGCCGGAGGTAATCAGGTAAAGGCTGCCGAACTTCTGAACATTCCGCGTACCACTCTGCGTGACAAACTTGCCCGCCTGAAATTTCTCAATAATCCCCCTCGTGAGTGACGGATTTACTGCTTCAACTGACGGCTTATCGACACTTTCACCTATTATACTAATCCCTTTATTGTCATATAATTATCCAAAATATTCAACTCTTCACTGACGGCTGGCCGTCTAAGTGTCGCCTCCCTTCCTGTTTGGCTCATCGCCATAACTTCTATATTTTCTGGTGATTAGTTGTAATTCAGTTCACGTGGCATGAATGTTGTCTTTTTCACTATGATAATTTCCACTGGAAGTACGGGGAGTAAGAAATCACATGTTGCAGACAACGCTACACCGGCCAAAATTAGTCATTAATTGGATAGCCTCAAACCTGGGAGTGATTTTGCTTTCAATCCTCTCTTGTACTTACAAGTCTGAGCAGCCCATAAATTTTAATCACAAAACCCATTTTCAATATTTTATCAATGGCACCCATAAGAAAGCCAATTTCCAGATGCATGAGGATCTTCTCGGAGAAATCCCGGAAGAATTGCAGAGTGGCGAATGCCTGGATTGTCATGGGAGCTTTGAGGAAGCCATAGAGGATACCCCGAGGATAAAGGACTGTGCGGGCTGCCACCAGATTTTTTTAGAAACGGATCTACGCGAAAGACCTGCGATTAGACCTTGTGTCGGATGTCACAGAAATGCTATTCAGGGCCACAATGCTTCAATCCCCAATATAGAGGTCTGCGTTGCCTGTCATAAAGAGGCGATTACCGAAGATCCGGAAGAAGATAAGCTCTTGGTTTATATCAACAATGACAAAAGAATTAATTGGATCCGAGTCAACAACAACTTAACAGGGGATACGCACTTTTCGCATGAGCGTCATGTGGCTGTTCCGGAGGTGGATTGCAGAGACTGTCACGGCAGGGTAGATGAGGCCCCCATGTCTTTGGGACTGAGAATGAATCTTAAAATGGAGACTTGCATGGACTGCCATGAGAAAATGATTGCCGATAATGACTGTTTAGCGTGCCATTATTAGAGATGACTGTTGTTCAGAGCGAACGACCACTATGAGCAGTTTTATCAATAAAAAACGCTTTTTCGGGATTCACGTCATTGCGAACCGTCCCGACTTTTATCAGTCATTTTTCAATGGATATTTATTTGGCAAATTTTTGCTAATTGAATAGAACACAGATGACGCGGATAACGCGGATTTGCACTGATTTATGAATGTTCTAAGAACTTCTGAATTTGAAACAGTTCAATAATTAGACTTGAACAACCGAGCACCAGTATATGTATCTTAGTAGACCAAAAATAAATCCGTGCGAATCTGTGTCATCCGTGTTATCCGCGTTCTATTTGTTTTTAAAATTGCTGACTTTTATCTGGAGAGCGAAGCAATGTCCAGGAAATGTACAGGGAGATTGCTTCGTCGAGCTGAAGCAGGCGTCGCAATGACCAGCGTTTCTTAGGAGGAATCAATGCCAACAATTTCGCGGCGAAAATTTTTGAAAATCACCGGTTTATTTGGCAGCACAGTTGCATTAGGGACGGGATGTCGACCCACGGCCATTACCCAAGCTTTGG
>JBHIAW010000107.1:0-10049 GCA_046758765.1 bacterium | reverse complement strand
CAAAGACAAATAGAGCTAAATGTCAAAAGTCGATGAAAAATTCCTTGGCTAACAACAGTGATATCAAAATAAATGAAGGTTTCAGTTCGTAGGTATGTCAATCATCAGATGTTATGCAGTTTCCTCATATCGCCCTTATGGGGTGTTATACAGTTAGATCTTCTTCTAGTTTAGTTAACTTTTCCTTGCAAATCAATGAAAAAATTGTCATCTTGAGGTGTTACGAGGAAAACTATAGAATTATTTGTTGGAAGCTGAGGCAGCGATAACTTCAGCAACGTAGGAGGTGCTTCCCGCGTACGGAGGCAACGTTGCAGGCTGCCCAACAAGGCGCTGCAGCTCACCGGCAAGGGCCGGGGCTCGATTGACCCGTGGTACCCTGGGGCATCGACCAGCGGCGCTCCGCTCGGCCCGCGGCGGCGGCCCTTGGCGGCAGCTGAGCGCCCATTCCGTTAGGCCGAGAGTTGATGCACAATTAAGCTATCCGTGCACAATAGCTTCTCAGCTTTGACTATAGAATGATGATTGATTAGCGATCATCGCATAATCTGCTCAGTTGTGCAACATTTTCTGCTTGACTTCTTTTTAGCAATTTGACATATTTCTATAAAGGTTGTACTGTTAGGTCCGAATTTAAGGATAGGAAGCATGGGTTATTTGCTCGACCAAATAAACCGACAATTAGTCTAAAAATTGCAGTATGTTTTGAACTACAACACTTAAGGAGATGATGTTATGGAAAAACCAAAAGCCATCCTTGAGCAAGCATTAAAAATGAAACCTGCTGATAAGTTAATGATTATCGAGGCATTATTAAATAGTTTAGATGAGCCTGATAAAAAGATTGAAGAAATATGGGCGATTGAGGCAGAAAAGCGCCTAAAGGCTTACAAAGAAGGGAAATTAAAGACATTGACATATGAAGAAGTATTTGGCCAAGAAATGGCGAAATAATGAATATTGAAATATCGGAATTTGCTCAGAAAGAGTTAGATGAAGCCATTTTCTTCTATGAATTGCAGCAACCTGGCTTAGGTCTAAGATTTAGATATGAAGTACGTAAATCAATTGATCGGATTAAACAGCATCCCAAAGCATGGCCATTTGAAAGAGGTGAAGTTAGGAAGTGTTTTGTTCATAAATTTCCATATAAAGTCTTATATTCCGTCCAAGACCCCAATATAGTTATATTAGCAATTGCTCACCAACATAGAAAACCAGGATATTGGATAGAGGGATCACAAAGGGCAATTTAAGCACACACTACATATATTAAAGGTAAAAAGTCAAGAGAAAAAAGTCCTCCAAGCCTTGATTTTTTGGTTTTTTGGAAAAAAAGCCAAAAAATCAAGGAACGCCGTAGGCATCAACCGAACCTTGCCTTTTCTCAAACGCTGCCAGGGTCACCGAATGCTTACCGGCTCCGACGAATTTCTCTAACTACCGAACCGCGTCTGACTCGAATTTCTCAAAACGGGCTAGATTAGCTCAATTGCAAGTTGACTCATTTTTTATCTGTTCTTTGAAAATTCTAATCAACTGCAAAGTTGAACTATCTGCACCAATTGCTTGAAAATTTCAAAATCGTTTTGCATATTACGGTGAAATAAGATAGTCCTAAATATAACGAACGTTAAAGCAAAACATAATGAGTGTAGAAAACCAATACAAACATGATGTGGAAGCAATATTAGCAAAGCGATACGACAATGGAGGTGATTATTGGGCTAGCAAGGATGGCCGTTTAGCTGTGGGCCATCCATTCAGTACTCTTACTTGTGTTCTAATGCTAACCGAATTGGGACTAGACCTTTCCAACGATATACTTAAAGGCGCTACCGAATTAATTCTTAAATCATGGCGAGAGGACGGGAGGTTCCAGTTAGCTCCAAGTGGAACACTCTATCCTTGCTACACGGCTGGTACTGCACGGATTCTTTGCACATTAGGATATTCTAATGATAATAGGCTCAAGAAAACATTTCATCACTTATTAGAGATTCAACACAATGATGGTGGCTGGCGATGCAAAAAGTTTAGTTATGGTAGAGGTCCAGAAACCCAATTCTCCAACCCAGGTCCTACACTTGAAGCTTTGAATGCTTTTAGATTTACGAATCTTCTTAACTGTGATAAGCGCCTGGATAAGGCAGTAGAATTTTTACTTGAACACTGGGAAACCCGAAAACCTCTCGGACCGTGTCATTTCGGAATTGGCACTTTGTTCATGAAAGTAGAGTATCCATTTTTTCGTTACAACATTTTTTTCTATGTTTATGTTTTATCCTTTTACAACAGAGCAAAGACAAGGAGAGCTAAGTGTCAAAAGTCGAAGAAAAATTCTTTGGCTAACAACAGTTATATCAAAATAAATGAAGGTTTCAGTTCGTAGGTATGTCAATCATCAGATGTTATGCAGTTTCCTCATATCGCCCTTATGGGGTGTTATACAGTTAGATCTTCTTCTAGTTTAGTTAACTTTTCCTTGCAAATCAATGAAAAAATTGTCATCTTGAGGTGTTACGAGGAAAACTATAGAATTACTTGTTATCCGGTCAACAGCGATTTTTCTCTAGTATTTGGATTGTAAGACTACTCTCTTTACATTTGTGTCACAACAATAGAAGATATGAGGTGTTGGGAGCCATTGAAAGAAGGAGTCGCTTGTCATGGAGTTAACAACAGAGGGCCGACCATCTTTTTCGTGCGAGACAGTTCAGAAGATCATCCAGAACCTCTACGGAATTGAGGGCGTTCTAGAACCACTACCTGCCGAGTGGGACCAGAACTTCCGGCTCGATGGCGGCGAGGCGGGCACATTTGTGGTGAAGATCGCAAACCGGGCTCGCAGCACCGAAGTGCTTGAGTTCCAAAACGCCGCCTTGAATCGGTTGTCCGAACTCTGGAGTTCTGGCAAGTGCCCAAGTGTAGTGGTCTCCCTGTCAGGCGACAGCATCAGTACGATCTCCAGTTCCGAAGGGGTGCCATTCCGTATGAGGGTACTCACATATCTACCTGGACGACCACTGGCGACTGTTCACCCCGTTTGCGAGCGGACCTTGGATCGCCTCGGTTACGCATTGGGCGATCTCGACCAGTGCCTATTTGACTTCCGACACCCTGCGATGGTTCGTGATCTCCGATGGGACCTTCGACAAGCTGAGTGGATTAGCTCATACACTCACCGCATTTCAAACGTCCGGCGTCGGGGAATCGTGGAGAGGTTGATTTTGCAGCACCGCGCGCGCGTCCTACCAGTGCTTCCCGAGCTTTCGATGAGTGTCATCCACAACGACGCGAACGATGAGAATATATTACTTGCGCCGGATTCTGAGGGCGGATGGAAAGTAGCCGGGCTGTTGGATTTTGGAGACATGTTGAGAACGCACACGGTGAATGAGCTCGCGATCGCATGTGCTTATACTATTCTCCGGATGGAGGATCCATTGGCGGTCACTGTACGCGTCGTGAAAGGATATCACCGTGCGCGGCCTCTCACTGAACTTGATATCCAGGTCCTCTTCCCGCTCATCTGCATGCGTCTGTGTGTAAGCGTTACTATGTCAGCCATTGCCGCTGAAGAGGATCCAGACAACGAGCATCGCCAGGTCAGTGACCGACTGATGTGGCAGATGTTAGAGCAACTTGAGCCGATTGACTGGCGTCATGCTGAAAACTGCATCCGCGAAGCATGCGGATTGGACAAACGCCCTGAAGTCCAGTATGGGAATCGGCAATGGACCTTCGAGGAGTTGCTCAACGAGCGGCAAAGGCGGATTGGCCCCTCGCTAAGTTTGTCATACAAAACGCCGCTCGAGATCGTACGTGGTCGCGGCCAGTTCTTGTTCGGGCCAAATGAACGAGCCTACCTGGATTGCGTCAACAATATCTGCCACGTCGGGCACAATCACCCAAAAGTTGTTGCTGCCCTATCGAGACAGGCGGCGATCCTGAACACGAACACTCGGTACCTGCACCCGTACCTGGTCGAGTACGCTGAACGTCTGGCGTCGACCTTTCCGGAGCCGCTTAGCGTCTGTTACTTTGTGAATTCCGGGAGCGAGGCAAACGAGTTGGCTGTGCGCCTTGCCCGAACTCACACCGGTCGGCACGACGTTATCGTCTTGGAGGGTGCTTATCACGGTAATACGCAAACACTTGTCGATCTCAGTCCATACAAATGCGAGGGCCCTGGAGGACGAGGACTCCCCGGATGGGCGCACAAGGTAGTGAAACCCGATACGTATCGCGGGCCATATCGAGGCACGGGAGAGGATGTCGGACGGGCTTATGCCGAGCATGTCCGAGAAGTATGTGAGCGCTTGGTCGCAGAGAAACGGCCGCCAGCCCTGTTTATATGTGAGCCTCTACTCGGCTGCGGCGGTCAAATCGTTCCTCCGGACGGCTACCTACGTGAAGCTTTTCACCATGTCCGGTCGGTTGGGGGCCTGTGTGTCGTTGACGAAGTACAGGTTGGAATGGGGCGAGTGGGCAGTCACATGTGGGCGTTCGAAACGCAGGACGTGACGCCGGACATCGTAACTTTAGGAAAGCCCATCGGCAACGGGCATCCGCTCGGTGCAGTGGTTACCACACCAGATATTGCCCACTCGTTTGCTAATGGAATGGAGTTTTTCAGTTCATTCGGTGGGAATCCTGTCTCAATGGCTGTTGGCATGGCGGTGTTAGACGTGATCGAAGATGAACGGCTCCGCGAGCGGGCGATACGGGTCGGACGCTATTTGACCGAAGGATTCCACGCTCTTGCCGAACATCACCCGGAGATTGGTGATGTAAGAGGTTTAGGGTTATTTATGGGCGTTGAGCTGGTTCGGGATCGCGAAACACGCACGCCGGCAACTGAGGAGACAGCCCAGCTGATCGAACGAGTTAAGGCAGACGGGGTACTGCTCGGTGCAGAGGGGCCGCACTACAACATTCTCAAAATCAAACCTCCGATGCAGTTTATGGAAACAGACGCGGACCTCCTGTTAGGTGCTGTTGATCGGGCACTACATGAAATCCGCGAAAATCGAAGCACTGCAGGTGCCCGATAACAGGTCGCTGCAGCCGACGGCTGCTTCGCGCCCGCGGCTGAGCGACAGGGCGTTATGATAGAATTTCAAAAAAGAGAGTAGTATGGCCGATGGAAAGATTGCGGTTAACAAGGACAAAAAAAGGGGACAGGGGAACTGGTTTGCGCACTGATGGATGAGTGTCATCTCACCAATGTGAGGACTGCGGCCGCAGGAGCCGTCGCTGCAAAGTACCTGGCTCCAAAACGCATCAATTGCATAGGCATCGTCGGGGCCGGGACACAGGGACGCATGCAGCTTGAGTTCTTAAACTATGTCATAGACTGCAATGGGATTTGATACCCCGGAGAAGAATGAGTTGGACCCGCGAATCCTCCAAAAAGCCGATATCATCGTCGCCGACAGCATCAGTCAGTGTCTTTTGCGAGGCGAGATTCATCGAGCGCTGCAAGCCGGTGTGCTGAAAAAAGAGGCTGGTCAATACCGCTGGGTACTTGACTTGGATAGTTTGAAACGCGCCGTTACACCCAAAACCAATGTCATCCTGCTCACCAATCCCAACAACCCCACTGGTGCAGTGTTAACTGCCGACGAAATGGATGCCGTTGTAGATGTTGCCCGCACACGGAATATCATCCGCAGAAACCTGCCCCCAATAGAAGAGTGGTTTTTGCATCAGCTTTGGACGGTAACCTTCCAAAGTTCCTTGCGAAGGTGCATTCAAAATACAAAACACCATATAGGGCGGTGATTTTTTTCGGTGCTGCAAAGAATTTAAAATAAAGGAGCTTTATCCTTTACACAATTGTAGAGGCAAGCGCCGGTGGCGTTCGTAACCCAACACAAAATTGAGTTGCCTAACATTAGTTTCAACTCGGACAAAACCACCCTCGGCTTTTGAGAGAATCACCAACTTGTTTGTTGCGGTTTTGCCGGTTAAACTAGCGCTAATATATTCTTAACAATCGAACAAAAGAAGTAGTTACTGCGGGAGTGCCACGGGTCCTGCGATCTACCGCGGCCTACAGAATAGTATTTTTGTGGAAATTATATAAAAGAAGTAATACAATTAATTAAAATAATCAAAAAAGTTGTTCCATAGTGAAATTTCGTCAACAAATAAATACTGAATGAGGAGAAAACTATGACTGATTTTCAGCCTTTCGTTCAAGAGCGTGCAATGTCCAAGTTTGAACAAAATGTTGATTATAATCTATCCGAGAGCGGTGTTCATCCTCTTCTACTCCGGGAACTCTTGGCAGGCGATACTGATTTCATCAATACTTTATTGGATACAGATTTGAATTACGCTCATGCAAATGGTATCCCAGAGTTACGGAACAACATAGCTGCTCTCTATTATGGAGCTAAGGAAGATAATATCTTGGTGACTGTCGGTGCAATTGAAGCCAATTATTTAACAATTCGAACGTTATTATCACCTGAAGATGAAATTGTTATAATGCAGCCTAATTATATGCAAATCTGGGGAGTTGCAAAAAATCATAACCTGAACATTAGAACATTTAACTTAAAAGAAGAAAACGGCTGGGCGCCAGATCTTGATGAATTGAAAGGGGCAATGACTTCTAAGACAAAACTAATTGCTGTCTGCAATCCGAATAATCCGACGGGTTATATATTGTCGGATGATGAAATGGGGGCGATCGTCTCGGCTGCTGATAGTGTCGGAGCTTGGATTTTGGCCGATGAAGTATATAGTGGAGCAGAGCGAATTACCAGTGATGAAACTAAATCCTTTTATGGCTTATATGATAAGGTGATAGCGACCGGTAGTATGAGTAAAGCTTACGGATTGCCGGGACTGCGGATCGGTTGGGCAGTTGGACCTGTTTCAACTATAGATGATATTTGGGCCCGTCACGAATATATTGCGATTTGTGCCACAATGTTGTCGAACAAATTGGCTGCCCTAGCACTCTCGCCGAAAGTTCGTCCTCGTCTTATTCAGCGCACTCGGGATTACATCAAGCAGGGGTATCCGGTTTTACAGGAATGGATGGACAATCATGGGGATATTTTCAGTATAATTCCGCCGGCTGCGACGGCCATAGCTTTTATCCGGTATCATCTGGATATCAATTCAACAGAATTGACAGAAAGATTGATAAAAGAAAAGAGCGTCTTAATTGTACCAGGCGATCACTTTGGTCTGGATAAGTTCCTGCGTGTCAGTTTTGGATTGCCGCACGATTACTTGACATCCGGATTAGACCGAATTCATCAACTGATTCTGGAAATAAAGGGATGAACCATGTTCATATCGATAACTATAGATATATTTACCAGTTGTTAAGAGAATTGCGAGAGGAGAAGGGCGTGAATAAGAAAATAGTGCATCCTTATATCCCAAATTCCAATCCCAGGGTAAAAGCGGAAATGCTCCGGGAAATTGGTGTAGAAAGTATCGAAGAACTCTATTCGGATATTCCGGAAGCGCTGAGGCTAAAGAAAAATCTGGACCTTCCTGAAGCGTTGAATTCAGAGGTTGAACTTAAAAGGCATGTTGAGAAAATACTTGCAAAAAACAGAACATGTGATGAGGCAATAAACTTTCTTGGTTGCGGTTGCTACCACCATTACGTTCCTGCAATATGTGACGAAATAAATAGCCGGTCAGAATTCCTGACAGCTTATGCAGGAGAGCCCTATGAGGATCACGGCAGGTTTCAGGCACTTTTTGAATATGAAAGCCTGATGGCGGAGCTACTGGATTTTGATGTTGTTAATGTTCCAACCTATGATTGGACACAGGCTGCCAGTACTTCTATTTTGATGGCAGGCAGAATAACAGGAAGGAATATAATTCTTGTTTCTGACACTGTTTCACCTGATAGATTTTCCGCTATAGCCAACTATACTCATCCGTTGATGAAGATAGAAATGGTTAAACATGATCCTAAGACCGGTTTGATAGATATAAATGATTTGAAATCAAAGATAACGGATTCTGTTGCAGGATTTTATTTCGAATGCCCTTCCTACCTTGGAGTTATAGAGGAAAATGCACAGGAATGTTCAGATATTGCACATAAACATGGCGCTTTATGCATAGCTGGGGTTGACCCGATTTCGTTGGGTGTTCTAAAACCACCCAGTCAATATGGGGCTGATATTGCTTGCGGAGATATTCAATCTCTCGGTATACACATGTACTTTGGTGGAAAGGATCTTACCACAGAATTCTCTGATCTTGGAAATTGTGCTTTATATTGTATAACAGAGCTTATCGCCAAAGAAGATATTGATACTTTGATCAATAGCTTAACAGAGATAATTAGAAAGTAAGTAACTACCTACTGCAAAGATAAAAGGAATTGTATAATGGAAAATACAAAATCAAAACTAAGAACTAATTTTCATCAGGCAAAATGGGATCAAGAGGTAATCTTTGAGTTGCACAATGAAGGCAAAAAAACGGGGCGCTGTTCCAATTGCTCATTTGCGCGCGGCTGAGGCTTTAGCGCCCCTTGCTACATATCGGGAGAAGCTTGATATCATCACTTTCCCTGGCAGCATGGGAGAACAGGTAGAAAAGAATGCGGCTTCTCTCCCAAGATTAAGGGTATTCTGTCCACTCTTTTTACAACTTCCTCTGATACGATTAAGGCCTGCCGGATAATGAAAGATGTGGGTGTCGACCTTCTTCTTTTTGCAGGTGGTAATGGCACGGCCCGTGATATATGCGGTGAAATCGGCAATACGGTTACCGTATTAGGTATACCGGCAGGTGTTAAAATGCAATCCTCGGTTTTTGCAATAAATCCATTTTCAGCCGGAGTACTGGCAGTTGAGTATCTCTTTGACAAAAATAAACGAACTATTGAAGCTGAAGTAATGGACATCAACGAGGATGATTACCGTAGTGAAATACTTTCAGCACGACTGTATGGTTATCTCAGGATACCCTCTGGAAAACGTTACCTCCAGAATCGAAAAGTAGGTAGCCCACCGTCTGAAAAATATTGGCAGGAAGCCATTGCCTGTGATATTATAGATAATATGGATGATGAAACCTTTTATATCATAGGTCCTGGGTCTACTACTCGTATAATTATGGATAAACTTGCAATCAAAAGTTCTCTTCTTGGCATAGATATTGTCTACGGGAAAAAATTGATTGGTAAAGACCTTACGGAAAAGGAAATTCTTCAAAACATCAAAGCCAAAAAAGTTAAAATCCTGGTAACTCCAATCGGTGGCCAGGGCTATCTTTTTGGAAGGGGAAATCAACAGCTTAGCCCCGAAGTAATCAAAACCGTTGGAAGAAAAAATCTAATAGTTGTGGCAACTCCTCAAAAAATTGAATCTCTTTCTGGCCAACCACTTATACTATACACTGGCAATAAGGAAATGGATCGTGAGCTGGCCGGGTACGTTAAGATTGTTACCGGATTTCGTCAGAGTATTGTATACAAGGTTATCTGTTAATGCCAAATCATCGACTTACGAGTTTGTAGGTTGGGTTCGTTTTTTTGAACCCAGCAATTCATAGAACTAGGAATTACATGTAAGCCAGCCGATGAAATTAAATCAGCAATCGAAAGTCTTCCAGAAGAGGAGGATTACGTTGAGTTAAGGCAGCGAAACAGAACCTTAAGCTACTTAAAACAAATCCTTGGCATCCATCACTCCATTTCAAGGAAGTTGGTAAGTTTTGGTCAGTGAGAGTTGGCCTTAATCATAGGGCAGTTGCCGCTGAAGATGGTGACGATTATTTATGGGTTTGGAAAGGTTAAATTTGTAACTGCAAGTTAGCAGTACAAAATCAAAGTCAGTTCTTCTTTGGCTAACGACAACTGGAGCTGACAAAGCGCGCGTACCTTTTGGCCGGTTTTGTGCCCCTCGAATGTTCTTTTGAAACAACAAGTTAAGTGCCCCTAAGCCCTTTGCAACTGAAACTTGGCGTTACGCTCCTATGAACAGCTTTTTAAGCGCCTGACGGTCTACCTTACCGGCACCCGTCAATGGTAAGGACTTATTAAGGCGCAC
>JBHIAW010000106.1:0-10182 GCA_046758765.1 bacterium | reverse complement strand
CCTCGACATCGGTGAAGCACAGTAAGCCGGCGCGCATCATCAGGTCCCGGGTCTCCTTGTCTTCATCAATTAGCAGGGCTCCGGGTTGACTGAAGCCTTCTTGTAATCCATTGGGCCAGGCCAGATCCAGCACCGCTAACGACTAACCTCTATGAGGATGACGTCTCTTATATTTACAGTATTGACCTGCGGCAAAGTAAAGAAACAAGATTTAGTATGAGCCTCAAAGACTCTTAAGGGAATGATATGGGGATGCGTTGATTTTTTTTATAAATTTTTGAAAGATACTTTTCCACTAAGTTATCAGTAAGGTTCCAAATTGGCTTGGCGAAAATATCTTATTTTTAGTTGAAATTTAATTGGTGGTTCCCTTATTTGGATAAAACAAAACCACTGAATTATTAATCCAAACAGAAAGGAACCACCATGAAGAGAATAACAACAAACGAAGAGATTGTCAAGCAGAAAGATACGGACGCAGGAATTGAGAATATTGAGACGCGTGTAGCTTTGATCCAGGCGCTTATTCCCATTGGGTTGCAATATGTGAATGAATTGCTTCAACAGGAAGTAGAAAGCTTGGTGGGGCCTCGCTATGGGCGCCACAAGGGAGCTGAGAGGAGGCATTATCGCTGGGGGCGCCAACGTGGCTCTGTTTATCTGGGAGATCAGAAGGTGGCCGTTAATGTTCCACGTGTCCGTAACTTTGAAACAGGTAAGAACTATTCCAGTAAATAAGTCTGAAGCTTCCGCTGATTCACTTCATCGATTTTAGATTCCAGTACAAATCTTTCATACTCTTTTGGACTCTTGAAATAAGATGCTATGAGGTTTGCGTCGATCAGCTTACCATTTCGTTTACCAACCCAGTCGTTATAATTAGAAAATGGCCATTCTTCTGGTGTGCGGACAAGTTTAGCTTCAACAGGATTTAAGTGGATATAACGACAAAGATGCAAAATATATTTGTCCTCATCAATATGAATGTGCTTGAAGCGTCCTTCGAATAGCGTTCCCATGCGACCACGTTGTTTGTTTACGGCCTGAACATACGCATTAAACACGACCCGCATAAATTCCGATAAACTCTTTTTCGAATTCTGCCGTAAAATGAAATGATAATGGTTTGGCATAAGGCAATAAGCAATTACAGATACAAAGTAACGCTCAACGTATTTTCTAACCAGTCTTAAACAGTAAAGATAATTCTCTTCTGAAAAGAAAACTCGTTCACGGTTTACCCCTCTGTTAAAGATATGATAATATCCACCTTGATAAAATTCGTTCTTGCGATAAGGCATACCAGTCTCCTTAATTACGGCCATCCCACAAAAACCTCCCGAAGGTTTTGAACCTTCGGGAGGTTAAATTTTCTTAATTAATGACCCACCCCCAACTTCTTCATCCGATACAGCAAAATATGTCTGGGAATCTGCAAGAATTTCGCAGCTCGCGATTGATTACCATTTGACTTTTCAAGCGCTATCTTGATGCACTGGCGCTCGATTTGTTCTAACGCCATGCCCTCATCGGGTATGCGGATAATATTCCCTTCCATAATCTCGCCTCGAGTAGTTCTCAGTTGAGGTGGTAAAACGTCCGGGGTAATCATCTCCGTCGTGGTCAGTATAGCAGCCCGTTCAACCGCGTTCTCTAATTCGCGCACGTTTCCTGGCCAATCATAGGCCATCAAGGCTTCCATGACCTTCTCACTCATTTGCAAGCGACGCCCCTTGGCAAACTTATACAAGAAGTGGTCTATCAAATATGGAATCTCCTCTTTACGGACTCTGAGAGGTGGAATCAGGATGGGCACCACGGTCAACCGATAGTACAAATCTTCACGGAACGCTCCCGCCTTTACCCGTGCCTCCAAATCCTGATTTGTCGCAGCCAAAATGCGAATGTCCACTTTAATTGGTTTATCTCCACCCACGCGTTCAATCTCCTTTTCCTGCAGCACACGCAGCAGCTTAGCTTGCAATTCAGGCTTGAGATCGCCAATCTCATCCAGGAAAATGGTTCCGCCGCCTGCCTGTTCAAATTTGCCGCGCCGGTCTTTGGTGGCTCCTGTGAATGCGCCTCTTACGTGTCCAAAAAGCTCGCTTTCGAGCAAATTCTCTGGAATAGACGGACAGTTCACGGTGATGAATGCCCGATCTTTGCGAGCACTGTTGTAGTGAATCGCCCTGGCGACCAACTCCTTGCCAGTGCCGCTTTCTCCCAGGATGAGTACCGTGGCGTCGCTCTCAGCTACCCGGCCAACCATCTTCAGCACTTCTTGCATCTTGCCACTTTTGGCCACAATATTGCTGAAGTCATATTTCTCCAGCAATTCACTTTTGAGCTGTACGTTTTCCGCTTTCAGGTTGCGCAAACGCAGGGCTTTTTCCATGACAAAGCGAAGCTGCTCGCGACTGAATGGTTTGGTGAGGTAGTCATCGGCCCCCAGGGTACAGGCTTCGATAGCATTTTCAATGGTGCCAAAGGCGGTGATGATAATGACCGCAACTTCTTTATTGAGCCGCCGGACCCCTTTCAATACCTCGATGCCATTCATCTTTGGAAGTGCCAAATCGGTGATAACTACCTCAAAGCTGCCGTCCTTGAATTTCTCCATCCCCTCTTCGCCATTCATGGCTGTGGTGACCTGACAGCCCGCCTGTTTGAGATGGTGAGCGGTCACTTGCAACAAACTCTCATCATCATCAATGAGTAAGATTCGACTTTTCCTCATTTCTTCACCCCTAATAATGGAATGCGAACCACAACCTCTGTGCCTTCTGCGACTCTACTTTGGATGGACAGATCCCAATTATATTCCTCTGTAATACGCTTTGTGATAGGTAGCCCTAAACCCGTACCATGTTCCTTTGTAGTGTAGAACGGGTTGAAGATATTCTTCAATTCGCTCTCAGGAATACCGCTGCCCGTATCAGCAACGCTTAGTTCTAAATATGCTTTCTTTGCATCATGATTTTCTATGCGGGAATCAATGGAAATTCGATCGCCGTTGTCGCTGGCGGCCATGGCATTCAATAATAGATTCAATAAAACCTGCCGGAATTTGTTTTCGTCGGCTTTAATATGTATGGGCTGATGCGGCAAGTGACATTCTATGGCTACCTTTTCCTTGCGGGCTTTAGCGGAGACGATATGGACCACGGAATTCACAGCCTCTTGTAGGTTTACGTCACAGATTGCTGCTGATTTTGGCCGCGCCAGACTCAAGAAATTCTCTATCACGTGGTTGAGCCGATCAACCTCTTTAATGAGTATTTGAAGGAACTGATAGTTTGGATGCTCTCTGGAATAGTCGTCTTGCAGAATCTCTGCTGTCCCTTTGATGGAACCCAAGGGGTTCCGTACTTCATGTGCTAAACTCGCTGCCAATTCCCCCATGACTGACAGGCGGTCAGAATGTCGTAGTTGCTCCTCAACTTCGGCCAGAGTCTCGGACTGATGTTTGAGCTTTTCATACGACTCTTGCAGTTCCAGAGCAACCCGTTCGTACTTCTTTCGTTCATTGCGTTCCCCTTCTGATAGTCTTCCAACAATGTAGGCCGCCACATTGTACAATACAATCTCTAATAATCGGTGGATGAAGTCTTCGGTGGTGCCACGCCACTGGAACACCACATGGGGTAAATAGATCAGGCTAATGCTGAGAGATGTAAGTAAACCACCCTTAATACCAAAATAAAACGCGGCTAAAATTATGGGTATATAGTACAGTAATTTATAGATTTCATGGAAATAGCCTTTCGCAATGGTGGTGCTGTAATGCAGGACACTAATGATGATAATTAGTGCTAATAATATAATGACAGGTCTTTTTTCTTCCACAAATCGCATGAAGTGATCACAGTCGAAAGTGTAGAATATTGAACAATTTCATCCTATTGTACTCCCCAAGGCAGGAAAAGATTCATAAAAATCAATGGTCAAGTCCTTAAACCTAAACTTAGAGTCCTCCGAATTATCTCAGGTTGGTTTCCCCGAATTATTGAGGAATCTGCACGAATGAACCAGGACCAATTAGATTATATAAGGGTGGTGTTATTGGTTTCTGATTTGTGGTTGCTGCACTGCAACACTTTGTGCAGAACCTCCATTAACTGTTCACGGCTAAACGGCTTTTCCAGAAACCCTCTAGCACCACATTTTTTACTTAAGGTTCGTCTCTTCTCATCTCCTAACGCGCCAAGCATCACGACCGGGATGTTTCGCGTGCGAGGAGATGTCCTCAAATAACGGTAAAAGTTGGTATCATCCAATTCGGGTAGGTTAACATCACACAAAATTACATCGGGGGTGCGTTCTTTCAAGTAAAGCTTCGCTTCTCTTACATTGGCAACGGCTGATACTAAAAACCCTTCTTGAGTCAAGATGTATTCCCAAACACGAACAAAACATACATCATCATCGATAACCAGAACTCGCTTTGATAACATATCACTTAACCGCCTTGATCAATTTAAATAATTCGCCTTTCAAGTTATAAATTTGAACCCTCCTGAATCCTGCCCACAGAACATTTTCTACTGTATGGCGATTGATATGAAATCCACCAAACCGCACGATAAGCGGGTCCAGCGCGTCCATCACCTTGCCAGCATAGCCATTTGGCACACGGACATGTTCTAATAGTAGCAGGCAACCAGTTATGGGTTTGGCTCTGAAGATAGGTCCGTTAGGCATCATCGATTCTTGTAAACTGGCTGGCTTCAATACGCGTCGAGCTTCCTTTAGTCCCTGCAAAGCATCTGGTACTGAGCAAAATACAAAAGTTCCGACCACCGCGTCGAATACATCGTCGTCGAACTCCAAATGCTGAGCATCCATCAACTGAAACTGCACCTTGCTTCCTAACGCACTGGCGCGGCGCTCGGCCTGACGTAACATCTTTTCGCTGACATCGATAGCCGTCAGCTCAACCTCCTTCGAATAGTAGGGAAGATTCTTGCCCGTACCCACACCAATCTCCAGCACCCGACCCTTCACTTGACTTAACAGTTGCCGCCGCCAATTGCAGAACAGCCACTTCTCAACTGGCCATTCCATTAAATCATACAAAAAAGCCTGACGATTGTAGCGTGTCTTTGTTTTTAAAATTTCCTGCATATCAGTTCCTCTTTTTAACACAGGTTTTGCAAGGTGCGTGCCAGCTATTCAACTACAACGAGGCTCTTCTGTAACAGAATTAAATTAATTGTTTTTTAAAATGATAACAGCGATTCATAGTGTCCTTGTAAATGCGAGAATTGCAGATTAGCAGACTATTCTACAGAATGTGTAGAGATTATTCAACAAAATTGCTTTCAACATTCAAAAAACTGCTGTGAATTTACGCTTACTCCACTATCAACTTTCCTCTTAGCATTCCCATGCCGCATTGGAATCCGTACTCACCTGACTTCTCGGGTGTAAACTCAACTGGAATCGTCTTATGTGGCGGCAGGGTCGCCTGCTTATTAAAATCTGGAAATAGCACCTGTTCCGAACAAGCGGCGGTTTCCTCGCGCCGAAAATTCAATCGCACAGGTTTACCGGCTTCCACCACAATGACGTCGGGCGTGTAGCCCCCTTTTACAGTAATCAGGGTTTCCTGGACACCGCCAGCGCCTGCCGCTAACCGAGTACCTTTAGCTTCTGAAAACCAGAAATACCAGGCAACTCCTGCAGCAAGCAAGAGTCCGAATAGCGTCACAAATATTTGATCGATAGCCATATTTTCTCCTTTTTGTTTTTTGAATAAAACCTTCCGTGAAACCTCCCGAAGGTTTGAAACCTTCGGGAGGTTGGGTGTTCACAATTTCGGTGAAAAACGACGCAGCCGATTCGCATTCGAAACAACCGTCACTGAACTAAACGCCATAGCCGTACCGGCAATTAAGGGCGACAAGAGCATCCCGATAAAGGGGTACAGAATTCCGGCTGCGATGGGAAGACCCAAACCATTGTAGAAAAACGCACCGAATAGATTCTCTCTAATATTCTTCATGGTCGCTTTCGAAAGCTGAATCGCCAGTACGACGCCCTTCAAGCTGCCTTTAATTAAAGTGATGTCAGATGCTTCAATGGCGACATCGGTGCCAGTGCCGATGGCGAGACCGATATCTGCCTGAGCCAAAGCGGGAGCATCGTTGATGCCGTCGCCGACCATAGCCACGCGTTTGCCTTCCTTTTGCAGCTTCATGACATTGTGGGCTTTATCTTCCGGCAGCACTTCAGCCAGCACCCGGTCCACTCCAACCTGACGGGCAATGGCATCTGCGGTGCGTTTGTTATCACCGGTAATCATCACCACTTCCAGTCCCATTTGTTTTAATCTGGCAATGGCGGCCTGGGAGTCCTCTTTAACGGTGTCGGCCACAGCCACAATACCGGCCGCCTTGCCGTCTACCGCCACGTACATGGGAGTTTTGCCGTCATCGGCGAGCTGCTGACTGTGCCCCTCCAACTCACCGACTTCCACGGCCCTGTCCCGCATGAGTTTGATGTTTCCCAGCAGAATTTTCCTGCCATCCACCGAGGCTTCCACGCCGTGCCCGGCGACGGCATTAAAATCCTTTGGCTCCACCAATTTGATGGACCGTTCTTCTGCCCCTTGCAGAATCGCTTCGCCCAGTGGGTGCTCCGAGGCCTTCTCCACCGAGGCCGCATATTGCAGCAAGTCGGTTTCAGCGAAACCATTGACTGTAATCACATCCGTAAGCGATGGTTGACCCGCGGTAATCGTCCCGGTTTTGTCGAGAATAATGGTGTCCAGCTTTTGCGCGGTTTCAAGCGCTTCGCCGCTGCGTATGAGAATTCCATTTTCCGCGCCCTTGCCAACTCCGACCATCAATGAAATGGGAGTTGCCAGACCAAGAGCGCACGGACAGGCGATAATCAACGTGGTGACAAAGACAATAAGCGCGTAGATTAGGTTAGGTTGTGGTCCGAAATCGTACCAGGTAACGAAGGCCAGAATGGCAACGATGATGACCGCAGGCACAAAGTAGCCCGAGACTTGATCCACAATTCGTTGAATGGGCGCTTTCGAACTCTGGGCTTGTTGTACCATCTCGATGATTTGCGACAGCGCGGTATCTTTGCCCACTTTCGTCGCCTTGAATTTAAAGGAGCCAGTCTTGTTGATGGTGGCGCCGATGACTTCATCGCCCTCGTGCTTTTCAACCGGAATGGACTCACCGGTGATCATCGATTCGTCGAGAGAAGACGAGCCTTCGACGACCACACCATCCACGGGGACTTTTTCACCGGGGCGAACGAGAATGATTTCATCCAATACCACCTCTTCAACGGGAATATCTATTTCCTTGCCATCCCGGACCACGCGGGCGGTTTTGGCCTGGAGTCCGATGAGCTTCTTGATGGCCTCAGAGCTCTTACCCTTGGCGCGGATTTCCATGGCCATGCCGAGATTGACCAGCGCCACCACTACAGCCACCACATCAAAAAAGACATCCGCCAGCTCTTCACTCGGAAAGATGCCGGGAGCAACCGCTGCCACGGTAGAATAGAGCCAGGCAGCGGTGATACCGGTCGCAATCAGCGTGTGCATGTTGGCGGAGCGGTTCTTGAGCGCAGCCCAGGTTCCGGAAAAGAAATGCGATCCCGACCAGAACATGACCGGCAGGCTCACCAGCCCCATGGCAATCCAGATCCATCGCAGCGTCTCGGAGCCTTTCTGAAACTGTGCTGGCAGACCTAATAAGCCTGGATAGCTGAAAATAATGAAAGGAATAGAAATCACGGCGGCGAAAATGAACTTCTGCATCAAGGTTTTGTATTCTTTCTCGCGCGCACGCTGATTTTCGTCCATGGGTTCCTCTACCGCCTGGCTTACCGCTTTGGCCGGGGTGCCGGTTTCAATGGTCGGGTAGCCCAGGCGTTCTATGACTTGCTTGATTTCAGCAATTTGCACCGAAGAGGGTAAGTACTCCACCCGGGCCGATTCCGCGGCTAAATCCACGCTGGCCGAAAGAACACCGGGCGTCCGCTGCAGCTCCTTTTCAATTTTCGTCACACAAGACGCACAGTGCATGCCGCGAATACCGAGCTTCAAGGTGGCCTGTCCGGTTTTGTACCCAGCGGATTTAATCGCCGTCAATATCTGGAGGCTCTGCACTTGCTGCGGTTGATACTCAACATAGGCCTTTTCGGTCGTGTAGTTTACGCTGGCCTTTCTGATGCCCGGCAGCTTTTTGACTTCCTTCTCGATGCTGACCGTGCACGAGGCACAGTGCATACCGACGATGGGAATTTGTAGGCGTTCGACCCCCTCTTTGTCAGTATGGTTGGTTGCCGGTTTTAGCCCGGCCTTGGGTGAAATGTACTTTGAGGGCTCGGCCGTAAATTTTCCTTTACAGCTTGGTGAACAAAATTCATATTTTGCACCGTTGAATTGTATAAAATTCTCTGCGGGACTTTCGACTTCCATGCCGCAGACCGGGTCCTTTGCCATTTTATCCTCCTTTCCAGGTGATTGGGTGTTCAACCTTCAGAGCATGTGTGAAAACTCGACATATCAACTAAAAACCCAAAAAGCCACTATTGTCATTCTGGAAGAATCTTGTTTGTTTGAGTGTAAAGTGCTGTTTATTAAAAAGATTCTTACAGAATGACAATAGTTGGTACTTGGTTTTTATTTGAAATTTTTACTTTTCACAAGTCTATTCATAATTCAGTTTAATTTAACATTAATTAATAAATTTTGCAACTCAGACAGAATACGCTCAGCCGCCCGCACACCGGCTTCGATACAAAGTTCACCTTTCGAAATATCGAGTGGATTAACCGGCATGCCAAAGTCGGGTCGAATCACCAGGTCTGCCGATTTCAAATGGTGGCGCTTATGATGTCGCGCACACAGTTCAATGGCTCGAAAAAAAGCTTCCAGACCATTCCTGACCTCCACCCGCATGCCATCCTGATCGACGTCCACTGCGATGACTATATCGACTCCCATCTGTTGAACGACCTCCACTGGCACGAGGTCAACAAAGGCGCCATCTGCCAGTAAGCGCTCCTCGAACCGGACGGGTGGTAGAAAACCCGGCAAGGCGGAACTGGCCTGCACGGCAAACGCGGCTGGTCCTTCTTTGAAGACAATTTTTTCACCGCTTAACAGGTCCGTCGCAACCACGGCTAAAGGAATTCTCGCTTCTTCGAGCTTCTTGTCAGAAGTGAGCCTGGTTAAAAAATCCACCACTTGTTTTTCAGGCAAGATTCCCCAACCCAACGCGGCGTCCACAATGACCCTTTCCGCATCGATGAACTGACGCAATCGTTTCAGAAAAGTATCTTTATCTCTTTTGTCTTCATTCAATCCACCGGGGACGGAAATATCCAATTCAATCACCTGCTCAGCAAAACTCTCAGGATTAAACTCAGAGCTCAGGGCATAGGCTGCGCTCACAATGGCGCCCATGCTGCTGCCGGCAATAGCTGAGATCGGTATTTGTTCACGGTCAAAAACGCCCAACACGCCTGCGTGCGCAAGTCCTCTTACCCCGCCACCACCGAGAGCCAGTCCAACACGCAAATCGTTTCCAGATTTTCTTTTTTGGGTTTTGATATTCTTAAACCATTTCATACGTCAAATCTCTAGTTTGTTGTACTGCAAAAGCTTAGATACGAACGGGGCGTTACCCATTGACATCCAGCTCAGATATTACCAAAAATTTACTCCTGCCTGTTCAATCAATTCGTTTTAATCCAGTCAACTCCTGCAGGGAATTTAGATGGATTTTGCACAAACGAATGTGGCGTGCAGTCTTTTAAAAAGTATGATTTGTTTGTCCTCCTGATAATATTTCACCTTTTTAATGTACATGCTCCTTACCATCTGCATGAATATGCTTTTTTTGCCTGCTTGAATCAGGCATGGCAGAATGACTTTCAGGGACCTCTTTCTCACTACTTTCCGCATGTGTATGGGCAGAGGTCTCTTGCTCAGTCATTTCGGCAGGCGCTTTCACCCCCATGCCGTATTCAAACACCAGACGCCCGCCTTTATCGGCGCCATAAATAAGCAGGCCACTGACGACCAGCAGGGGCACAATGACCAGACGACGAAAATTGCCTTCCCGCAACGGCCGCACAATTAGAACTGCAAACACTGTTGCCAGCAGGATTCCGCTCATCCACAACATGACGTCCCGATGTTCGTGC
>JBHIAW010000105.1:0-10322 GCA_046758765.1 bacterium | reverse complement strand
CGCGAAGAAGCCTTAGGCCAGACACCGCGGATTCTCAAATCTGGCAGGCATGGTAAACCGTTTTATAAAAATCTGTGGAGCAGAATTAGCAGTGGAAAGCCTTATCGGGGAACGATCATCAACAAGAAGAAAAATGGCGAACTCTACTGGAGCGAACAGACCATCACCCCCATGAAAGACGACGATGGAAATATCACCAACTTTGTCTCTGTGCTGAAGGATATCACCGAACTGAAGAAGAACCAGGAGCAAGAGTGCCGGTTACGCATAGCGCGCGAAGTACAACAACGATTATATCCCACAACGGTCTCGGTGCCCGGCCTTGACATCGCCGGGGTAGCTTATCCGGCTGACGAAACCGGTGGCGATTATTTCGATTTTATTTCAATACCAGACGGCTCTCTCTGGATCGCCGTTGGTGACGTTAGTGGTCACGGTATCGGATCCGCCTTGATCATGGCGCAAACGCGTGCTTATTTGCGCGCGTTTGCAAAAACGGAATCCGACCCTGGAAAGATCCTAGCCCGGGTTAACCAAGAGCTTCACGGCGACCTCGACGAAAGGCAGTACGTCACACTGATATTGGCTCACGTTGACCTTCACGAGCGTTCGCTCGTGTATGCAAGTGCTGGACATGTATCGGGTTATCTGCTGAGCCCTTCTGGCGAGATCGACTATGAAATGGAGAGTACAGGCATTCCCCTGGGTTTCATTCACGACTGCAACTATAATAAAAGTGAACCGATCAAGCTGGCTCCCGAGAACATCGCAGTTTTCCTCACCGATGGAGTAACGGAGGCGAAAGCCCCGGACGAAACTTTATTTGGGTTTGATCGGGCTCTTGATCTTACTAACCGCCACCGGCAAACCAATGCCCGCCAGATAGTGGAGCTCCTTTATCAGACTGTCCGGTACTTTTGCAAAAACCAGCCCCAAGAAGACGACATCACATCCGTTATCTGCAAGGTGAACCCGATACCTTGACGGTCTCACTCATCCGCCTTTTAGCTGGCTTTTTCTCTGGCATTCTATGATTGAGGCGTTTTTATCAGTTTCAAAACGAATTACATGAAGCCTAATGTTGACGTTCTCAAGGATGGGATCAGTAGAATAGTAAATACATTGGGGAGGAAGAATTACAATGCTCTTAACAAGTTTAGCCTGATTTGAAAATAAAAATCTGCTTCCTCTCCTTTTCCATGCTTTCTAAACCCTTGTTCTAAGATTCGGCACTTTGCAATGAGTTTGTCGACAACCAATTTCCTCTGCTCAAAAGTTAGCTCTTCTTTTTCCAGCAACTTCAGCAGAGCCTGTACTCGGTATCGGTCACTTCCCCATTGTGCGGAAAGTTGCTCTGAATAGCCGCCCCGTTTGATAATGAGCTTCTGCGGGATAAAATGAAAAGGAAATCGAAGAGAAGCTCTGAGCCAAAGATCATAGTCCTCACAAACCGGAAGACTCTCATCAAAATATCCCACCTCATCAAAAAATTCTCTCCTCATAAGCACTGATGAAGGACTGACGATGCAAAGTGGCACACAGTGCTCAAAGATCCAGCCGGAATATTTCCGGTGCTTCTTGCGCTGATTTACCCGAACGCCTCGGCGAATCCATACCTCATCGGTGTAGCAGACCATGGCTTCGGGATGTGATTGCATAAATTCTATTTCGACTTTTAGCTTGTCTTTATGCCACAAGTCGTCAGAATCCAAAAATGTAATGAACCTCCCTCCTGCCTCACGAATCCCACGATTTCTTGCAGAGCTGGGTCCACCGTTCTTTTTATAAACGTATTTAATTCGATTACCAAGTTTAGCGGCAAAGTCTTTCGTTCCATCGGTGGAGCCATCATCCACTAAAATTAATTCAAGATTTCGATAGCTCTGATTTAAAACGGACTCGACTGCCTCCTTCAAAAATGGCAGACGATTGTAAGTAGGAATGATTACACTGGTCTCACTCATAGATTTCAATTTATTTAATTTGGAAATTCATGTCAAGGAAATATAACCGCAAAGAATGCTAAGAAGGCGCCAAGACCGCTAAGGACTTCCATGGCGGCCCCCATAATTTCTCTTTAAAAAGATCATGTTCGTTCACTTACTTTTGGTCAAATCATCTCAAAATTTAAGCTTGATTTATTGAGATTTTCTTGCGATATTTAATATTGTGTAATAAATGAACTTATTCATTCTTGTGGCGTTTTAGCATTTGGCTTCTTAGGTACAGAATGATTGCTAAATCCATCTCTCATTATGCGATAGAAGAAAAAATTGGCGAAGGCGGGATGGGCATCGTCTATAAGGCACGTGACACTCGCCTTCTTCGTGTGGTTGCTATCAAAATTCTTCCCCAACATCTGGTCACTGACGAGAAGAACCGCCAACGATTTATCCATGAGGCCCGCGCAGCCTCGGCTTTAAATCACCCCAATATCTGCACCGTCTATGATATCGGCCAAGTAGAGTCAACGCATTTTATCGTGATGGAATACATTGACGGCCAGACTTTGCGAGAAATCCTACTGGATAACGGTCCGCTACCCGAAAAAGAGGCGGCAGAAATCTGTATGCAAGTTTGCAGTGCATTGTCTGGGGCTCACCACAAGGGAATTATCCATCGTGACGTTAAACCTGAGAATATTATCCGCACCGAAGGTGGCCAGGTCAAAATTATGGATTTTGGCTTAGCAAAGTTGGCGACAAGCGAAGTGCAACCTTATTCGCCAAAAAAGACAACATTGCAAGCGACCGCAAGTTTTGAAAACCTCAAATCCTCGGTAAGCTCTTTTGAAGGCACGGCGTTATACATGGCGCCGGAACAGATTGAAAAAAGGCCAGTTGATGAGCGCACGGACATATATTCTCTTGGCGTAGTCTTATTTGAATTATTAACGGGAAATCCTCCTTTCAAAGGGACCGATAGCCTTTCCTTGATGGAATCCATTTTAGATGAGGAACCCACAGCCCCTTCGACCCTGCAAGGGGGGATATCTCCCTCGATGGACGCAATTGTCATAAAGGCGCTGATGAAATCCCCTGACGCTAGATACCAAAACATCGCAGAGATGCGCAGAGAATTACAGCTAACTGCCTCGCCGCCAGCGAAACCCTTTAAGCAGAAAATATTTTCCCCCATAACCGCATTTGTCATAGCACTTCTAATCTTTTTAATCGGCAAAAGCTTTTTCTTCTCGAAAGAAAACAATGGCCCTAAGCTCCCGCATCTCAAAATACAAGGGTTAAGCCTGACTGCCGACTCAGATGCGTGGCCCGTCTTTTCCCCTAGCGGTCAGCAAATTGCCTATATATCAACCCAATCAGATGCTAACACGTATACCCAAAGTCTGAAGATTAAAGAACTTGACACCGGCCAAACGCGAACAATCTACGAGAAATCATACGACGATTCAAAGCCTTTGGTTTATGGCCTTGATTGGTCACCAGACGGTCGTTGGATTGCAGTGGAAAAGAAAAATGGCGGCATTGGTTTGCTTGATATATCGGTAAAGAACACCTTAAACAAACTTACCGAGTTTGGGTATACGCCAAAATGGTCACCGGATGGACAAAAGATTGCTTTTTCGAGCCATTCTCCCTTTTTAGTTTGGGAAAACAACGAAGTTTGGATGTGTCATTTGGCTGACAGCACACTTCGGAGAGTATCCCCCGAGGATCATTTAAGTTACGATTCACCTTCATGGTCGCCAGACAGCCGCTGGATTATCTGCTTAGGAGGTGTTGGTAGCAAAAAAGCCCTGTGGCTCCTCAATGTTGCGACCGGCCAAGTTAAACAATTTTTGAAATTAGACTCCGACATCGCATCTCCCATGTGGTCTCCTTCCGGTCAATATGTTTACTTTAAAGCCCAAATAAATGGAACTACAGGTCTTTTTAGAGTCGGGGTTGATTTGAAGTCTGTTGATCGAGCGTCAGAGCCCGAACTGGTTATACCAAATGCGGAATTTGCAAGATTTAACATTTCACAAGATGGCAAAAAAGTCATTTATCAGACTGGAGAAATGCAGGAAGAACTTTGGCGTATTCCTTTTCAGAGAGAACTTAACAATCCATGGCGAGAAGCCGAGTTGCTCACAACGCATACGAATTTCACTACCAACCTGGCGATTTCGCCAGATGGTAAAACCTTGGCCTTAGAAACCAGCCAAGGCGGCGCCCGTGCCTTGGTGCTCTTCGATCCCATGCGCGGCAATCAAGAATTACTCTATGATAAGCAAGATGCCTTTGCTCCCTCCTGGTCCCCGGATGGTAGCTGGATCGTATTTGATGCAGGAGGTGGAAACGACGCTGATATTTGGCGCATTCAAGTCCCGGGCGGACGTGCTGAAAAAATTATCGATCATGCCGGCGCCGACTGGATGCCAACCTATTCGCCCGACGGGAGTGAGATTTGCTTCCTGTCCAATAGAAGCGGGCAATTTGATTTGTGGATGGTTTCAACAATTGATGGTAGAACTCGACAAATCTCCAACACACCAGGCACCGAATCGGGTGGCTACTGGTCCCACGATGGGAAATGGATAGCCTATTTCCGAAATTCTGTCTCTGAAAACAGTTCAAGTATCTGGCTTTATGACCTTGTTAAACAAACTGAGCATGAAGTCTTCCGCTTCACAGATAACAAAATGGATATTTTGACTAAAATCGTGTGGGATAGCGACAATAAAGCGATATATTTCTATGATGGAAAAGGATTGGCAGAACTGCTATTAGAAAATAGCGAACTAAGCTATCCGTTAGATATTGACGTGTACCCTTATATATATATTCGTTATGCATTGCATAATGATCAGCTCTATTTAATTAAAAGAATATTTGATTCCGAAAGCATCTGGATGGCCGAAGGGCTGGAGTAACCAAGGTCGTATACGCAGAAGGCAGGGTCAGGCGTAGAAATAGTATATTTATTTTTAAGAGTAAACCCTATAAATGAAATGAGTATGGCTGAGACCTCTCTGTTCGAAAATTTGTTAGAAATCGGGCGACGGGTTTTGTCTGAACAGGATTTGGACCAAGTCTTATCGGTTGCCATGGATGGGGCCATCGAAATCTCTGGCGCTGAGCGCGGGATAATCCTCTTGTTTGACCATAGTGGGAAGATTCGTTTTCAAACTGCACGCAATTTAGAAAAGGAAGAACTGAATCAACCGAAGTACGAGATAAGCCGGACAATCATTAACAAAGTTAGGGCTGAAAAGACTCCACTCTATCTGAAAAATGCCCGCGAAGACCCAGAGTTTCAAGCAAGTCAGAGTGTAATCAAACTGAAAATCTTGTCCGTGATTTGCCTGCCGTTAATGCACGAAGGCCACGTCTTTGGGGAAGTTTACTTAGACAACCGAACGGTTCGGGGTGCTTTTAAGCCAGAGAGTTTCCTGTTTGCACAAAAGTTTGCTGATTTTATATCCGTGGCAGCCCATCATGCTTTAGAACGCCTTCAATTAGACAGCAACGTCCACGCACTTCAGAAAGAACTTCGAGAGAAATTTCACTTTGAGGCCGTCCTTGGAACTCATCCGGCTATTGTGGAAATATTGGACCTGATTGCCCAAATTGCGGATACCGATGCCACAGTCCTTTTGCAGGGTGAAAGTGGTACGGGCAAGGAACTGATTGCCCGCGCATTGCATACGAACAGCCGTCGTTGCAATAAACCGTTTGTTCCGATCAATTGTGGGGCCTTGCCAGAAAACTTGTTAGAATCTGAGCTTTTTGGACACGTTCGGGGGGCGTTCACTGGCGCGACTGAAAATAAAAGCGGCTGGTTTGAACGAGCTTATGGCGGAACTATTTTTCTGGATGAAGTGGCAGAAATGTCCCCCGCTATGCAGGTAAAGCTGTTAAGAATTTTACAGACCGGGGAATTCTCGCCAGTAGGAAGCACCAATATCCACCAATGCGATGTTCGCATCGTAGCAGCAACCAATCAGAAATTGGAGCGGCTCATTAAGCAAGGCAAGTTTAGAGAGGATCTGTATTACCGTTTGAAGGTGATTGGAATTGATATCCCGCCATTGCGAGAGCGAAAAAGTGATATTTCACTTCTAGCGGAGCATTTCATCAAGATTTTTGGTAACAAATACAATAAAAAGAATTTACGCTTGTCAGATAAGGCAAAAGCACACTTGTTTATGTATGACTTTCCCGGCAATATTCGTGAGCTTGAGAATATTATTCAACGCGCGACCATTTTAGCTAAAGGAGACGTTGTTGAAACGCACCACTTGCCTGTAAATATATCCCCTTATGAAGAAGGTGATTCTGAGGAGGGCAAAGCAATTACTTTTAAATCGGCCAAACAGCGGTTGGTGCAAAAGTTTGAACGAGAATTCATAATCGACCGTTTGATGAAGTCTAAAGGCAACATCAGTCGTGCCGCCAAGCAGTCTGGAATGGATGTGAAAAACTTTTACACAAAAATGAAGAAGTACGGTGTTGATGCCAAGGTCTTTAGTGAGGAATGATCCCCAGCGTATTTTCGTTGTCATTCTGAGTCCCGCTGCCTTTTATCGGGTCGAAGAATCTCTTATCCTGATTATGTCTTAATAATTTTGTGCATACTGATAATCGAGCCAGAGATTCTTCACTTCGCTTTGCTCTGTTCAGAATAACAAGCATGGAACAATTTTCGCACAGGCTGTCCCAGAGTGTGTGAAAAGTACAATCGAGACGTTCCTTAGCTCAGCAACACCTTGATGTCATTCTGGAAGAATCTTTTTAATAAACAGTACCTTACGTCCAATCAAAAAAGATTCCTCCTAAATGACAAGCACCGCACAGTCTGACTTTTCACAGAGTCTGTCCGCGCTGAATGACATCTATATTTAACTGATGACTTGTTTAACTTTGGTAATTTTACCAAAGAACATTTGGTACGGAGACCCCCACCATTTCCAAACGCTGTAAGCTTAATTTAATAAGCATCACTCAGCTTACTTTCTAAATTACAACATATTAAGACATGCCAAGACTGGTCATCTCACAGCTATCCATCCCTGGCACAAAAGTTGAGTATAATTTCTTAAAACCATCCAAAGGAAATAATGCAAAAACCTTGTGTGATAATTTCAGGCCCGACTATCACTTTAGACGACGAACTTGACCTCGAACTGAATAAATATGGGACCACTTTGAAATGTCCTGAGAATGATCAGATTGAAGCCATTCTCGAAACCACCAAAGTTGATATTCTCCTGCTTGAAATCACAACTGACTCAACAGTGGACTTGAACATCATAGAAACGATTAATCGTAAATTCCCGCATATCAAGATAATTTTGATTGATGCAATTGGGAATCGCAATATTCTCGCGCGAGCTTTTGCTTTAGGAGCCAAAGATGCCTTTCCGATTTCCTCTAATCGCGCATTGCTTCTGGAAAGAATACAAGCACTTTTACGGAAGATTTAAAACAGTCAAGCATTTTTTAATTTGAGAGGAGAAATAAAATATGAATGCTTTGAGAGCTTTGGCAGCCTTCATGTTTTTAGCACTGCAGACATCTGCTTTTGCGGTCTTTGAGGCCCAGGATCACCCGGTGGTCAAACCGATGCCAAGGTCGGAAATGGCAGCAGCCCAGAGTCAGATGAAGAGCTTCTCTTCCTACACATTCAACGTGAAAAAAGGCCGGAAAACTGAGAAGGTTGAAAAGAAAGGGAAATACTGGAAGCTTCGATATTTAATCAAAGATGCGAATGGGAGAATTGACCGAAATGTCGGAAGAGAAGAGATCGTCCAAAATTATAAGTCAGCGGCCCTGGAGAAAGGCGGCGAAATCCTTTACGAGGCTGGTTACTTATTAACGTTTACTTTGCCAAGAAAAGACGGCGGAACGACCTGGACTTATCTCTCGGCTGGCAACGGCAGCTACGACCTTTACATTATAGATGAG
Organism: bacterium; assembly: GCA_046758765.1. Lineage (GTDB taxonomy): Bacteria > Zhuqueibacterota > Zhuqueibacteria > Oceanimicrobiales > Oceanimicrobiaceae > JBHIAW01. The sequence goes on along the minus strand of JBHIAW010000105.1, from coordinate 2,412 downwards.
GCCGGTTTTAAGAAGCAGCTAACCTTTGGCGCCGACGAAATGAAAAAAGCCCTGGATGAAGAGGGACATGTTGCGGTGTACGGCATTCATTTTGATAGTGACCAGGCCTCCCTCAAGCTCGGTGCGGAAAAGGTGTTGATTGAAATGGTTAAGTTGATGAAGCGTAATCCTGACTTGAAGATTGAAATCCAGGGGCACACAGACAACACCGGCTCAGCCGAGCACAATCTGGACCTGTCGAAGCGTAGAGCCGATACGGTTAAAGCTTTCTTGTTGACATACGGAGTAAAGTCGTCTCACATGGTTGCCATGGGTTACGGTGAAGAAAAACCGATTGCACCGAACAACACCGAAGAAGGTCGCGCACAGAACAGGCGAGTCGAGCTGGTCAAAATTCATTGAGTTGCAGGTTAGTTTTAAAATTTACTTATAAATAGGGTTTGCAACCTTTAGGTTGAGACATGCTGAAGAGACTGTGTGAAAAGTCGAAATGTAAACTAAAAACCAATTTCGCCACTATTGTCATTCTGGAAGAATCTTTTTAATAAACAGCACTTTACGTCCAAACAAAAAAGATTCCTCCAGAATGACAGACGCGTAGATTACGCGTTTTCACACAGACTGTGGACCCTGAACACCCCTCTTTAATTTTGCAGAAGTTTGTTATTTTCTATTTTAACGGAGGAAAAAGAATAATGAAATCTAAACAGCTCGCCAGGATTTTTTTATTAGGCTGCTTTTGTTGCTTTTGGACAACGTGCATTTATGGTCAAGGATTTGAATGGGCGAAGCAAACCGAAGGACTCGCTCCGGCAGAAGGTTTGGCCATCGCCACAGGTCCCGAGGGCAATGTCTTTGTTACCGGATACTATATTGGCAGTACAACTTTTGAGAGCACAACCATTTCCGACGGACCCATTTTCGTGGCCAAATACAGGCCTGATGGGACTTTGGTTTGGGTCTCCAGCGCGGACGGGACCAGTAATGACAAAGGCTATGCAATTGCCGTGGATGTGCTCGGTAATGCTTATATTACAGGCACGTTTTCTGCCTTTGGCAATAGTACAACTTTTGGTGATACCACCCTTACCGGCACAGATGGAGAAAATATATTTGTCGCCAAAATCAATTCAGCGGGAACCTGGCAATGGGCTGTACAAGCCGGTTCGCCCACTGGCGGATTGCAGAATAATAATTTTGGCACTGGAACTAGCGTAGACGCGGCCGGCAATGCTTACGTCTGTGGATCATTCAAAAGCACGGTAGATTTTGGCGATACTTCTCTTGTCAGCGCTGGCGTTAGCGATATGTTTGTCGCCAAATATGATTCAGCCGGAGCTTTTCAATGGGCAAGGCGAGGCGGAGGCCTGTCAGGGGATCAAGCCGATGCCATTACGGTGGATGCTTCGGGCAACTCTTATGTGACCGGTGGATTCCAGGGAACGGTCGATTTTGCAGATACGACATTTCACAGCGCCGGTGACGATGACTTGTTCATTGCGAAATATACGACTGCCGGCGAGCTGGAGTGGCTACATTCCGTCGGCGGAACGACTACTGACCACGGGCATGGGATCGGCCTGGGTGCATCTGGTGATATTTACATTAGCGGAGCTCTAAACAGCGCATTTGCAACTTTCGGAGATACAACTCTCAATGCCGCCTTTAAGGGCTCAAACATTTTCTTAGCAAAATGCAATTCTGCGGGTGATTTTTTGTGGGCCAGGCTGGCAGGAGATAACTTTCATGGTAATGTCAAAAGTCTCAGTGCAGACCCTTCGGACAATTTTTTCATAACGGGTTATTACCAGGGCACCGCTGTTTTCGCTGGCGATACATTGTCAACCAGTACCTTCGCAGACAGAAATATTTTTGTGGTCAATTATAATTCTGCAGGTGAGGTTCAGTTGGCGCAAAATGTGGTTGGAATCGAACGGACGGAAAGTCATGGAGTTGCGGTGGACCTTTCAGGCCATGCCTATTTAACGGGTGTGTTTCACGATACGGTCACATTTAGTAATACAACGCTTGCCACCGACATCGTTCCTGCTCTGTTTGTGACAAAATTGAGTCATATCACCGTCGGCGTTCAACAAGGGTCAATTGAAATGCCGAAAGAATTTCGATTGGCACAGAATTATCCGAATCCGTTCAATCCAACCACGACGATTCAAATTGAACTGCCCAAACAATCTGAGATCACGCTGAACATTTACAATATCAAGGGCCAATTGGTACGCACCCTAATTGACGGGAAATTCAATGCCGGCAGTCACAGCGTGGTCTGGGACGGCCGGGATTATCTGGCAAAGCAGGTTCCAAGTGGTCTTTATATCAGCCGAATGCAGATGGCAGAATTCGTGGACCAGAAAAAGATGCTACTTGTCAAGTGAAAGACCTTTACTAAACTTT